>DAIOUO010000009.1:0-27894 GCA_036759485.1 Geminicoccaceae bacterium
GGCAGAAGCGCCGACGGAGCGAGGCCGGGAGCGGGCCGGCGCGGCCGGCCAGGAAGGCGTCGGCGTTCGCCGCGGGGATCCGCACCGGTGGTCCCCACGAGACGGTGAGACCCGGCAGAGCCATGGGAGCGGTGCGCATCGGCCCGGGCGATGCAGCGGTCTCGGCCGCGTCCGCGGGCCGGACCGTGCCGGTCTCGGCCTCAAGCCGGTGAATCGCGCTGCGGGCGAGTCGGTCGATCGCCTGGCGGCGGCTACGGCAGCGGGGACAGCCGCAGGGCGCCGGATGATCGGAGGCCGGGGTCATCGGAGCTCGTCCCAAACGGCGACCGCCTCGCTCCAGAGCGCACGGACCCAGGCGGGTTCTTCGACGGGAGCGAGAAGGAGCTCGTCCGGCTCGCCCAATGCCTCGGCCGGCCAGGGGCGGGCGGCCGGCAGCGGCCGCGGCGCCTGTGGCAGGCAGAGCTCGACGAAGCCGGCGCGGATCAGACCGCAGGCCAAGAGCCCGAGCACGCGGGCACCGGCGAGCCGTTCGAGGAGGGGTTCGACCAGGTGGCGGCGCTGCTCGCCTTCCTCGAGTCGGTGCGTGACCACGGCGAAACGGTCGAGCGCCTCGACCGCAGCCGGCACCGTCCGGCCGGGCAGGAGGCCCGAGACCAGGACCGGCCGTTCGCGCGAAAGGGCGGCGACGAGCGCCAGCGCGTCGCGCTCGGCGTCGAGCAACGGATCCGGTCGGTCCTGGCCGACCGGCTCGAGCCCGTGGGCGAACTCGTCCATCCGGTCGATCAGCGCCGCCGGGAGGCCCTTGCGCGGGCGCGAGAGATCGGGCGCATCGGCCAGCCAGAAGACCCGCGGCTCCTGGGCCAGATCCGGCCAGGCGGCGCGCCAGAGGGCGAGGACGGCCGCGAGATCCTGCTCGCCGCGCAGGCCGAGGGCGACGGCGAGGAGCGCTGCGGTCCCGTCGCCGGGCTCGCCGTCGCCCTCCTCGATCCAGCGCAAGAGGGCGCGCGGCAGCCAGATCTCGCCGGTGCCTGCGAGCCGCTGGACGAGCCAAGGCCCGAACGGCCCCAGGAGGAGGGGCAGGTCCAGGACCAGAAGCGGTGCCGGTACCGAGCCGCCGGAACCGCGTCGCTCGCCGCTCGTGGCCGAGCCGCTCACGGCCCGTCCCCCGCCTCAGCCCATCACCGGAGCGTCGGCCGCCCGCGGTGGCAGGCCGACCGACCAGCGCAGGCTGTCGGCCACACCCGGGAAGCGCCGGCCCTCCTCGGTCAACCGGTAGGCGGCGATCCAGGCCTCGGCGGCGGCCCCGGCGGGCCGGGCCTCGGTCTGGAAGAGCTGCGGGTCGACGCCGCTGTCGAACTCGTTGCCGGCGACCCAGAGCAACACCCGGCGGCCGGCCTCGGCCATCTTGGCGCGCTGGCTGAGCTCGCGGGCACCGCCCAGGAAGCGGTTGAGGACCTGCTCGAGGACGTCCCACTTGGTGTTGGCGTCGAACGCCTTCTTGACGTCGGGGGTGTCGAACAGCTCGAGGAGCTGCTTGAGGTACGTCCCGACTTCGAGGGCGAGCGCCACGACGTTGCCGAAGCTCGCCCGGTCGAGCGCGTAGCGGAGGTCGATGCCGAGCCGCTGGACGGTGGCGATGTTGCCGTAGGGGCGCTGATCGATTTGGGCGGCGCCGCGGATCACCTCGCCGATCGTGAGATCGCGGTAATACTGGGCGAGGCCGCTCATGAGCGCCACCAGCTGGTAGTGGAAGTTGCGGTTGACGATGCCGCCGGCGGGCGCCGGCTGGCGGCCGTAGTTGAAGACCCGCTTGTAGGCGGCCAGCCGGTCCTTGGGGCCGTAGCGCAGGGGCTGCCACTTCTCGAGCACGTAGAGGAGCCGGGCACCGGGGCCGCGCTGGATGCGCATGCGCCCCTCGCGAAACAGCTGGCGGAGCACGGCGGCGACCCGGAACACTCCCATCCGCTCGTGCTGGTAGACGAAGTAGAGCTCGGCCGCGGCGTGCAGCTGGCTCGCGATCACCGCCTCGTCGAAGTCGGCGGCGAGGAACGGGTAGGGGACCTCGCCGAACGGCCGTACCCCCTCCTTGCCGAGCCCGACGAGGTCGACGAAGGCGGCACCCTCCTGGCCGGCCGCCTTCTCGAGGAGCTCGCCGAAGCGAGCCTCGAAGGCGGCCTGGAGCTTGGCGCGCTCGTCGGGCGACAGCCCCTCGAGCTGATCCTGCGCGAACTGCTGCCAGAGGCGCTGGATCGTGGCGTGGGTGGTGTAGCTCATCGCAGGGCCTCGAGCGTGGGTTGCGGGCTCTCTCGGCGGACGTCCTCAGCCGGCGGCGCTGCGCTTGCCGCCGCCGGTCGGCGTTGGGGACTCCCCGCCCGCCGGGTCGGACGGAGGCTTGACAGCGGGCTCGGGGCTCGGGGGTCGCGGCTGGGCGAGCCTCGCCTCCACGTAGCGGGCGACGACCGCCTCGAGCTTCGCCTCGTCGACCACCGCCTCTCGCGGCGCCCCCGGTCGGGTCTCGCCGCCTTCCTCGCCGTGGCAGTCGCACGTGCACCGTTGCAGCAGGGTGCGAAGTTCGCCGCAGCGGGCCTCGAGGAGCCCCATCGTCTCGACCCAGCCGGCCTTGAGCAGAGCGGTCGCGCAGTCGACGGCCGCCACGGCCTTCTTGTGTTCGCGATAAGCCTTCTTGAGCTCGTCGACGCCGACGCCCGTGGCGGGTCCGGCCTCGCCCGCCCCCTCGCTACCGCAGCACCAGTCCTGGGGACCGGCGCGGCGGCCGCGCGACCCGCCGGCGATCCGCCCGAGGACCGAAGCGAGTTCGGCCTCGGCCTTGCGCAGCCGCTCGCAGCGCTCGTTCCACACGCGGCGGCGCCGCTCGAGCTCTTCGAGCCACTCGCGGAGCCGGTTCGGATCGTCGGTCCAGACCAGGACCGGCGGTGCGGGTGGCGGCGGCGGTACCCCCTTCGTCTCGACGAGCTCGATTCGGATGTTCGACGGGCGCTGTGCGGCGCCGCCGCAGCTGGCGAGAAGGGTTCCGAGCGGCATCGTCTTCTCTCCCGTTGGGGTGCGTGGGCCGTTCTCAGCGCGTGGTATCGAGCGACTCCTCGAGGGTCGGCGGTACGATCGGCCGGAGCTCCGCGCAGAGCGGGCCCTGCACGCCGAATCCGTGGAGCGTCTCGTCGACCAGCCAGGCGAGCGTCGCGGCGATCCGGTCGAGGTCGTTGCAGCCAGGGGTCAGCACGGCGAGCGTCCCGGGCCATCGGGCGTCGGCCTGCCGCTGCAGACAGAGCTCCTCGCGCATGCGCTCGACCTCCGTGGCCGTGGGGGCGCCGCCGAGCGGTGCCAGGAGGGCGTCGCGGATCGCCGTGAGCGCGCGCTCGACCGCGGTCCAGGCGGCGGCACAGCTGCGCCGGCAGTCGATCCGCGCGTCCTCCTCGGGGCCGATCGCCTGGGCGGCGGCGAGGAAGGTGGCGATCAGGGCGCCGAACGCAGCGGCCCGGACTTCGGGCTCGCCGCGGGCGGCCTCGCCCTGGGCGTAGAGGTCGATCGCCCGGTCGACGTCGTAGAGCAGCTTGTCGAGCAGGACCTGGCAGGTGACCTCGCCCGAGCAGCAGTCGCAAGCGAGGTAGCAGTCGAGGAGTTGGGCCAGCACGCCGCGCTCGACCAGGACTGTCTGCAACCGCTGGGTGGCTGTATCCGGGCCGCCGAAGCCGTAGAGGCCGTAGGCCACGATCGGCGGCCGGGCGATCGCCACGAGCCGTGCGGCAGCACCGCCCTGGAAGGCGTCGACGAAGAGCTGGACCGCCTCGAGGAAGGCGGTGACCGCGGGCGAGGCGGGGCTCGTGTTGACCGCAGCCGCCACCTGGACGAGGCGCTCGAGGCGCTGTACGGCGAGCCGGCCGGTGGCGGCGAGCGCGCGCAGACCGCGGCCGGTGGTGCTCGAGGCGCGGTCGATCAGCTCGTCCATCATCCGGGCGAGCGTGTTCTCGTCGAACAGCGCCCGCACATCGGCCATCGCGCCGGCACCGAGCCGGGCCATGACGTCGCGATAGCCCCTGAGGCCCCAGGGCCAGGTCGACTGATCGAGACTCTCGCGGGCCGAGCCCACGAGGTTGCGGAGCGCGGTGAGAGCCGCGTCGCGCCGTGCCACGAGTTCGCTCGCCGGGGCGGCCAGGAGGAAGCGGCCGCCGCCGCTGCCGAGTCGCGCGAGGCTCTCGCCCATGAGCACGAGCATCAGCGCCGCCACCTGGTCGAGGCTCTGGGCGAGCCTGCGGTAGGGCAGCGAGAAGCCGGGGGTGAGGGCACCGACGAAGCGGGCCATACGGGCGTAATCGCCGAGCGCGCGGCGGGCGGCGAGCGTCCGGTCGCGGGCGCGCGGGTCGAGCGCCTGGCGGGCGTTGGCGAGCCCGTCGGCGACGTGCGCACGGATCGCCTGGCTCCAGCCCTGGAGCTCGGCCTCGATGTCCTTGAGCTGGGCGGATGTGGTGAGGAACTGGAGATCGCGCTCGATGTCGGCCCCGGCCTGCTCGACCTCCGCACCCGATGGCCCCGGGGCCGGCTCCGGCCGCTCGAGGCGGGTCGGTGCGACGAGCGGCAGGCCCTGCTCCTCGCGGGCAATCGCCTCGTCCTCGGAACGGTAGAGGCGGCGCAGGCCGCCCGCCACCTCTTCGGGGTTCGCCGGGTCGCTGATCCGCAGGCTCCGGCGGATCAGGTTGTCGAGTTGGACCGTGAGCGGCGAGCGGTCGCGGGGCGTGGCGTCGGTCGCGGGCATCGGCGGTCACCTCAGGCTGGCAGGAGGACGGGCTCGGAACGGGCGGATCGGGCCGTAGCAGGCAGTGGTCCGGCGCGGGCCAGGCGCTCGTTCGACCAGCCGGTGCCGCCCTGCGCGAGGAGTTCGGTGACGAGGAAGGCGAGGCGTCGGCTGTCGGCACCGGCATTGAGGGCGTAGCGGCAGGCGGCCGGCATGTGGCGGGGTGGCAGACCCCCAGGCGGCCGGCCGGCCGCCAAGTCGAAGGCTGCGCGACGGATCGCCCGCTGATCGTCCGCGGTGAAGCGGATCACCGAGGCTAGCGCCCGCTGTGCCAAGTTGCGGCGCGGCTGGAAGGCGATCTCGTCGACCACCGCCGCGATCGCTCGGCCCCGCGTGGCGAGCAGGACGGCCGGCATGCGATGGCCGCGGCGCGGATCGTAGAGGCTGCCCCAGATGCCCGAGAGGTCCTCGGCTTCGCGCGCGAAGCGCATCCGCCGCAGCATCTCCGCGAGCAGCAGGATCCGCAGATACCCGACCGGGTGCGGTCCGCCCGGGCGATAGGTCATCACGCGGTCGGCGGGGTGGGCGAGGAACTCGGTCATACCGTAGGCGGCGGCGGGACCGCCCAGGAGAAGCGCCGCCAGATCGGCGAAGATCTCCTTGTGCCAGCGGCCGTAGATCGCGATCACCCGAAGCGGCAGGCCGGCCTCGTGCAGGCGGACGATCACCGCCTCCCGGGTCTCGAGCCAGATCCCGAGATCGGCCATCAGATTGTGCGCGACCTCGTGGAGGAAGACGGCCTGCCAGGGCCGATCGCGGTCGTAGGGGATACGGATCAAGGGGAAGGGGTTCGAATCGCCGAGCAGCCGGGCGAGGCTCACACCCCGCCGCATCGTGGCGGGGCTGTAGCCGTGCTCCATGTAGGTGAGGGGCTTCAGGATCGGCCCCTCGAACACGCCCGGCAGGCCCTCGCGGACCGCCCGGTAGCAGTCGGCGGCGATCGCGTCGTGGGCGGCGAGAGCGGGCGCGAAGGCGGTGCCGCGCTGGGCGAAGATCTCGAAGAACATGCCGAAAGCGCGGCGGGCCCGATCGACTTCCCGCTCGACCATCGCCATGGCCAGGAGAAGATCCTCGGCCGTGGGCGGGTCGGCGGAGCGGACGATCCGGTCGAGGCGGGCGAGTCGGGCGCGGATCCTCTGGTCGATCGCGGTGAGCCGGCCCTGCGCTGCGGCGAAATGGGAGGGCGAGGGGGCGAAGCGGAGGTCCCGCGGCCGCAGCCCGACGGCTTCGGGCGTCAGCCGCACGAGCCGTCGCGCGCGGGCGACGAGCGCCCGCCGCTTGAGCTCGAGGAACCGCTCGGTCGAGGGGCTGGCCACGGCCCGCATTCCCGCCCACGTCCCGCTCAGAGCGGCCGGATCGTGATCTCGATCGGCCCGTGCATGCGGAAGCTGCGCGCAGCCGTCACGCCGCCGACGCTCCGGACCAGGCGGACGACGCGCGGGTTGGGCCGCGCGAGCCGTGCAGCGAGTGCCGGGCGGGCGGCGAGGCGCTGGGCCGTCCGCAAGAGAACCTTCGGCTTGGCGGCGACCGGCGTGCCCTTGGCGGCCGCTGTGCGGTTCACGCTGGCGGCGATCTTGGGCAGTGCCCGCAAGCCCTTGGGGCCGACCGCGGCGGTGACCGTGCGGGCCGCCGCAGCCACCTGGCGGACGGCCCGCTGGCGCTGCGCCGGGCTCATCGCGGCACCGCGGCTCTGCACGAGCTGGCGGGCGACGAGACCGGCCACCACGGGGCGGGCGCGCGGGTCGCGGGCGGCGAGCTCGGCCGCGGCCTCGGCGGCCAGCCGGACCACACCGGCGGTCCCCGCACCGGCCGCCTCGGCCTCGGCCCGAAGCCGGCTCGCTACGCGCGCCACCTTGGCCGCGACCTGGGCGGCCGGGTGCGGAATCACCGACAGCACGGGTGCCGCTACCCGCGCGATCTTGCCCACGACCGGGGCGACCTTCTTCGCGATGTTCTTGATGCCGCGGAACAGCTTGCCGAAGAACTCGTCCTCGCTCTCGGCGCCCAGCGCCTCGCTGACCGCGTGGAGCATCGCGTCCTCGGCCTCGAGCCCGTCTTCGCTCTCGAGCGCGTCCTCGAGTCCGTCCTCGCTCTCGAGCAGATCGAAGCCGTCCTCGCTCTCGAGCGCATCCGCCGCCTCGAGCGGGCCCTCGCCTTCGAGTTGGTCCTCGCCTTCGAGCGCGTCGGCGCTCTCGAACTCCTCTTCGGCAGCGAACAGCTCCGCCTCGCCCTCTGCGGCGTCGGCGCCGAGCTCCTCCAGGAGATCGCGTTCGCTCACGGTCATGGTCGCCTCCCTCGCGCGGCGGCAAAGCCGGCCGGTTCGCTCGAACCGCATCATGGGCGCGGGAGCGATCCGCGAAAGCCGCGCATCGAGGCAGCCCTCGGGGCGGTAGCGTCGTCGCGCTACCGCAGCCGAGGGCCTCGGCGCGCCGCTCGCTTCGCTCCGAGCACCCCGGCTCGGCGGCGTGCCGTCACGGGACCGAGACGTCGGCGGCAGTAGCCGGCGCTTCGACCCGGAGCGCGAGGTGCGGCCGGGGCTTCGGGTGTTCCGATCCGGGCGCGGGACCCGGCGTCCCTGCACCCTTGCACTCGTCGCCCCGATCGGGCTCTTCTGTGGGTCGCGCAGCCGGGGCGGACCGATTCCGTCCGCTCGGAAAGGACACCGGCCCTGAGCGACGGAACCGATGTCGCCCGCCTCGTGACGTTCCTCGGCACGGGTCGCTACGAGCCGGTCGCCTACGGGTTCGCCGGGAAGCGGGCCGAGACGAGCCGCTACGTCGCCAGGGCGCTGGCCGAACTCCTGCGACCGAGGGTGATCCGGGTCCTCGCGACCGAGGAAGCCGAAAACCAGCACGGCGCCGGACTACGGGAGTCGCTCGTCGGCCTCGGTGGCCCGCAGCCCGAGTTCGTTCGGATTCCCTCGGGGAAAAAGCGATCGGAACAGCTCGCGTTCTTCGAGATCTTGAAGCAGGCCCTGCGCGGCGCCGAGGGGCCGGTGGTCCTCGATATCACCCACGGCTTTCGAGCCCAGCCCTTCCTCGCCGCGGCCGTGGTGGCGTTCCTGCGCGCGGTCGACGAGCCGCCGCCCGAGATCCGCGTCCTCTACGGCGCCTTCGAGGCGAAGACGGCCGAGGGCGTCGCACCGATCTGGGACCTGACCTATCTCGTCGAGCTGCTCGACTGGACCGCGGCTCTGCGCATGCTCCTGAAGACGGGCCGGGCCGAGGAAGCGGCCGCCGAGACCGAGCGGTTGGGCCGGTCTCTGTCCAAGGCCTGGGCCGAAGGCGGGCGAAGTGGGCCGCGGCCCGAGCTCGACCGGCTCGGCAGGGCGCTTCGGGAGTTCGGGGCGGACTTCGAGACCCTGCGCACGGGCGATCTGCTTCTGGGGCGCGGCCCCAAGGTGCCGCCTTCGACTGCCGGGCTCCTCGATGCCCTCGAGCGGGCGCACGAGGACGTGCTCCGCCATCTACCACCACTCGCGGCCGTGCTCGATCGCTTGCGGGACATGGTGGAGCCGCTGGCCGTTCGGCCCGAGCATCTCGCGAGCCCCGAGGGTCTCGGCGCGGTGGCTGCCCTCGCGCGTCTCTATCTCGATCTCGGTCGCCGGCTCGAGGCGGCCGCCACCCTGCGGGAAGGGTGGGTCAACCTCGGCGCGCCACCAGAGGCGGCTCGCCCCGGCTCCGAGATGATCGACGAAGCTGCTCGGAAGGCTGCCGAAAAGGTGGCATCGGCGGGCGATGTCGCCTCGGATCCCTTCCGTGCGTTCGCCGACGTACGCAACGATCTCTTGCACGCCCAATATTCTCGTCGATCGGGCACGCGTTCGCCGGAGAGGATCCGCGCGCAGCTCGAAGAGTGGCTCGACCGGTTCGAGGACCGCGTCCGGGGAGCGGGCGACTCGCCCTCGCGTTGACAGGGGCGGGGGCCGCCCTCCATATAGCGGCCGCCGCGGAGGGGTGGCCGAGTGGCTGAAGGCGGCGGTTTGCTAAACCGTTATAGGGCCCTAAAGCCCTATCGAGGGTTCGAATCCCTTCCCCTCCGCCACCTTTCGTGCTGGACGCTCGCGCGCCGCCTCGTCGTCCGAGGTGCCGCGGGCCGACGTTCCCTCTCCGGGCCGTGTTCGATACCGTGCCGGGAGGGCCCGGAGCCGCCCGGCTCGTTCGTCCGCTCGTGGTCCTGCGACCGATCCGGTTCGCCGAGTACCCCCGCCGACACCGACCGCGGAGAGCCGTGGAGGGGCAGCGGGTGGACTACCGACGATCGGGCCCACCCCGCGCTCCTTCCCGTGATCGGGCGAGCCACCCCGGCGCAAGAAGGGCAGCGGCCCCGGACCAGGGCCGCTCCGTGGCCGAGAGCAGGGACGCCCGACCTTCGCGATCCGGCCGAACGGCAGGAAGGCGTCCTCGACCGGATGCGTCGGCATCCGCACGAATCGAGCACGGCTGCGCGCCGGTCCATCGGTGCCGAGCGGACGGCCGACGATCGACACCGGCCGGCCGCGGGAGCAGTGCTCGACGCGCCCGCACGTCGTCGAGACGTGCGATTGTTTCGGGGGTGAGGACCTCGGCCGCGGGGCCGGCGGCGAAGATGCTGCCTCCGGCCAACGCCACGGTGGTGGTGCAACTCCGCAGCACCTGGTTCAGATCGTGTAGCGCGACGATCACCCCCGCCGCCTCCTCCGCCGCACAGCTTCGCAACAGCGCGAGGACGACGGCCTCGCGGGCGGTCAGGGCGGCGACCGCACCGCTGTGCTGCAGCATGTGGCGGAGGCGCACCCCGCCGCGGATCCGAACCTCCACGCGCCCCGCGAGACGGCCCGGGAGACGACGGAAGGAGGTGGAATTCGCGGCGGCGTTCACTCCCGCCCGGGCGACGAGCCCACTGCCGGACAAGGCGGGCAGCGACAGGTCGGCGAGGACGACCCGCTTGCGGTAGCGCGCCTCGACCTCCTCGAGCTCGATCGTCACCATGCGCGCTCTCGCCGGCCGAGGACGAGCGCCACGAAGAACAGCACCCCGACGAGCGCGGCGGCCACCCCGATCGGCAGCACCGCGCCCGGCAGAACGAGGTTCACGAGCGGCGAGGTCGTGGTCAGCACGAGCGCAGGCGTGAGCGTCGAGCCCGGCAGGTGGAAGCGCTGGTCCTCACCCGGCAGCAAGGGGCGATGAGCGTCCGGCCATGCCGATGAAGCCGATCGTGCCGAGGAAGGCGACCGGCACTGCCACCAGGAGCGAGACGAGGACCTCGAGCCGCAACCGCCGGACCGGAACGCCGAGCGCCGCGGCCCGGGTCTCGCCGAGCCGGATCGCGGTCGACGCCCGGGTGCGCGCCGGTCGAAGAGCGGGGCGCGGAAGAACAGTGCGGCGGCCGTGCCGGCGGCCTTGGTCCGGTGGGCTTCGTTCAGGCCGCCCATGGTCCAGAAGACCACCGCGGCGAGCGCTTGCTCGCAGGCCGGACATTCGAGGGGGCCGGTCCCGCGTTGGCGTTGACGGTGAAGACGAGGGCGATGCCGAGTAGCACGAGCGTCTCGCTCGTGGTGCCGGGCAGTCTCGCCGGCGCGAAGATCGAGGGCGTGGCCGCCACGGCGAGCGGGCATGCGTCGATCGGCACCGTCCAGACGAGCATGCCGGGAACCACGGCGGCGCCCGACACCATGGCGAGCGCCGCGAGCAAGCGAGCGGGCACCCGAGGAGCCGGCGACAGGTGGCGGCGCCCGGATGCTCGCCCGCCCCGAGGGTCGAGATCATCGCTGGCTCCCGAAGGAGGGGCCGGGGCGGGCGGCGGCGGTCCCTGCCCGCGGCCGAGGCGTTCACTCGGGCGAAACCCGATAGGCGGCTCGGTAGGGGATCGGCAAGAAACGCTCGTGTAGGGACCGAAGCGCCGCCTCTGGATCGAGGTCGGCGAAGAGTTCGGGGTGGATCCGGCTCGCCAGCCGCTGGGCCGCGGCGAAGGCGTAAGGATCGTTGTAAAACTGGTGCCAGATCGCGTGCACGCGGCGGCTCTCGAGCGCTCGGATCCCGGTGAACGCCGACCGTCGCATCGGGGCCCCGAGTTTCACCGGCGCCCGCCCGAGATCCGCGCCCGGACCGACGGCCACCCAGGGGCCGCCCGACGCACAGGCCTCCCGGTTGCCGCCCGTGACCACCACGTTCGCCGGGTCCGAAGCGGTGATCCGCTCGGGTGCGACGGTGCCGAAGGTGCCCGGGATGAAGGGGGCCATGTCGCGGCCGCCCGCGATCTCGACCGTTTGGTGCAAATTGGCCCCGCCCAACGACATGCAGCACTCCGATGCATAGCCGCCGGCGCGCTCGACCAAGACCAGCGGGCGCGGGAGGTCGGGCCGCCTTTCGATCCGCTCCCTCACGCGGACGATTCTTCGCGGAAGAAGCGGTTGGAAGCCGCAGCTCGGTCCTCGCGGCCTTGGAGCCCCCGACGATCTCCATCGAACGGAGCGTATGGGCGAACGGATCGTCGCGGAAATCGACGTAGACGATCGGGATCCCGACCTCTTCGAGCGTGCGCTCGTAGCCCGATTCCTCGATCGCGGACTCGGCCTCGAGGTCGAGGAGGATCGCGTCCGGTGGCAGCGACGCCGCCTGCTCGATGGCGAAGGTCCCGTCCTTCCAGCGACCGAAGGTGGGGATCGCGTCGATCTCGGGGAAGTTCTCCCGATAGTCGGCGCAGGTGTCGGGACCGGCTTTCCGCAGATCGTCCCGCCGACCCACCACGCGCGCGAACGGGTTCTCCTTGTCGAGCACGGCGGTGAAGAAGGTCTGCCGCCCTTCGCCCGGGATCACCTCCCACACCGGGACATCGACTACGACCTCGCGACCGGTGATGTCGACGACCGACCGTTTCGCCGCTCGGGGTAGATCGGGTGACAGCAGGAACACGGCCAGGCCGAGCAGAATAACGCCCATAGACGTGACTGCCTCGCCGTCGAAAGCGGCGTCCATCAAAAAACGTCTTGGAGCCGTTTCGCCGAGGCGTCTGGATAAAGAAATCGTATCGAACGCAAGGAAATTCTAGAGTATATTCGAGAAATGCCGGCTGTTGACAAGCATGCTCGTACAGCGGGCGGCCACCCGAACGGAGAGCCGCAGGTCGCAGCGCAACGCCACCGCCTTCAGACCCGCAGCAGCTTGCCCGGGTCTCCTCTCGGGTAGGCGAGGAGCTCGGGCGCGCAGATCACGGCCCGAGCCGTCAGCCGCTCGGCGAACCGGGTCTCGTGGCCGACCAGCGAGGCGGGCCCGACTGCCGCAGCGGCGAGGACACGACCCTCTGCGTCGAGCCCGAAGCGCAGGAGCCCACCTTCCGGCAAGGCTCCGCGCACGTCCCGCCGCGCGGCGTCGCGCAGGCCCACGACCCGCAAGGGCAGGTCCCACTGCTCGGACCAGAACCAGGGCGGGGCCTCGAAGGCGACGGCAAGGGCGCGGGCCCGATCGAACAGCCGCGAGGATTCCACCCGGCGGGCCGGCTCGCGGCCCACGAACGAGGAGCGGCCGATCGTCACGAGCGGGAAGATGCCACCGGATCCGTGGACAGTGGCGATCCCGACGGCCTGGGCCGCCGCGGGCTCTCGACACGGATCGTGCCCGAGCTCGGCCGGGCCAAGCCCGAGAGGATCTTGATCAGGGTCGCTCGGCCGGCCCCGTTGTCGCCGAGCCGACACGGCACCTCGCCCGAGCGGATCGCGGCCGAGACCTCGTACAGGAGGCCGAAAGGGTCGCGGGCGATCTCCCTCGGCTCGCGGCGCGTGCGCGAACGCCATCTTGCGGATGGCGTTATTGGTGAAGACGGCGAGCAGCGACGGCGCGCCGACGACGAGGCTCGTCCAATTGGCGTCGAGCTTCGTGAAGTAGATTTCCTGGTCGACGAAGGCGAAGCTCGGAGTACCGACCACGATCCCCGGCACCGAGCCGATGCCCTCGGTCAAGAAAACACCGTCGATCACGGCGGTGATGGCCGAGTCGAAAATGAACGAGTGAGCGGCCGAGAGCCGGGCGTTGTCGCAGGGGATCGCCTCGGACAGGCCCAAGAGGGCGGCCGCGGCGCCGGAAGCCACGTAGAGGTCGGTCGCGAGCCGCTCGATCGGGACGCCGCAGGCACCTGCGCTCTCCGGATCGCCTCCCATCGCGAAGATCCCGTTGCCGTAGCGGCTGTGGTGGAAGACCGGGCAGGCGATCGACACCGCCGCGAGCCATCAGAGGATCGTCACCGGGAAGCGGCCGGCCGGGAACTGGCCGAGCTTCTTCTTGGCGAACGCGTCGGACGGCCTGCGGAATCCCTCGAAACTACCGAGAAATCGGATGAGGTCCGACGCCGGATGCCGGAGGCGGCGGTTCGTCGTTCTCTTTCTCGCGACGAGCTCGCCGGCCGGCTGCGCGACGATCCGTTCCCATGGTGATCAGCACATTGTGCCCGCCCCCGGTCGAGTGGGGCCGGCGGTTTCCGGCTCGGGCGATCGAGGATCTGTCCCGGCTGCCGGAGGTTCGGCGGCCCCGGAGACACCGAGCGACCGGGCCGTGATGCGCGAGCGGAACCGCGCACGTTCGTGACTCCGAACAGGGGCCTGTACGCGGTTTCGGACGACAGGCAGCGGCACAGCTGGGACCGAGTTCGGTCGTTCTGCCGCGGCGGAGGAGGGCACCCCATAGGCTTCTCGTTCGCTCGCTGAACCCGTCCCCGGCGAGCCGTAGGGCATGCCGGAGACGACCAGATCGACGAGGTCGGGGCGTTCGTCGAGCACACTGCCGATATCGACAGCGGACACGCGGCTCTCGATCGCGCAGCTCTCGAGGCGACCCGTGCGGCAGGAGACCGTCTGTCGGGGAATGCCGTTGTCCGGCTCGTGGCGCGTCAGAAGCGTGCCATCGCTACCTCGGTCGTTACGGGAAAACCGTCGTTCTCGAGAATCTCGGTCAAGACCGAACAGCAGTCGCGATTTGAATCCTTCGTCACACGGATCGCCGGTCCGATGCCTTCCGCCAGGGTCGTGAGGGGCGATCCGGTGAGCAGCGCGGCCCTTCCGATCGGGATCGTGCGCCGCGGATCCATGGTCGCGGATCCATGGTTGTTGTCGTCTGGTTTCCTTTGCCAGTCGGATGTCGTGCTCTGCGGTCAGAGATCGACCCGCCGCAGCCGCAGCGCGTTGGCAATGACCGAGATCGACGACAGGCTCATCGCCGCAGCCGCGACGATCGGCGAGAGCAGAAGTCCCGTGACGGGATAGAGCAGGCCAGCGGCGATCGGCACGCCGAGTGCGTTGTAGACGAAGGCGAAGAACAGGTTCTCCTTGATGTTTCGCAAGGTCGCGCGCGCCAGCTTGCGGGCACGCACGATGCCCATCAGGTCGCCGCCCAGCAGGGTGATCCCGGCGCTCTCCATCGCCACATCCGCCCCCGTGCCCATGGCGATGCCCACATCGGCGGCGGCCAGGGCCGGTGCGTCGTTCACGCCGTCGCCCGCCATCGCGATCTTGCGGCCTTTGCTTCGCAGTTGGTCGATCAGGTCCTTCTTGGCCTCGGGCAGGACGCCCGCGCGCACCTCGTCGATACCGAGCTTGCCAGCCACCGCCTGCGCGGTGCGTTCGTTGTCACCGGTCGCCATGATGATGCGCAGCCCCTGCGCATGCAATTCCGCGATCGCCCGTGCGCTGCTCTCCTTGATCGGATCCGAAACTGCGACGATCCCGGCGAGCATGCCGTCGACGGCGACGAACATGGCAGTCTTGCCTTCGGCGCGCAGGGTGTCGGCCTTCGCTTCGGCTGTGGCGGTGTCCAACCCCATCTCCCGCATCATCGCCGCATTGCCGAGCGCCACCACACGTCCGCCAACCGTGCCGCGCACGCCCTTGCCGGTGAAGGCCTCGAAATCCGCAGCCTCTTGCCTCGCCGCACCCAGCGCTTCGGCGCCCTCGACGATCGCTTCGGCCAGCGGGTGTTCGGAGCCGCGCTCGAGAGCTGCAGCCAACGACATCAGATCGGACTCGCCCACGTCCCCCAGCACCACGATGTCCGTCAGCTTCGGCTTGCCCACCGTCAGGGTGCCGGTCTTGTCGACGATCAGCGTGTCGACGCCTGCCATTCGCTCCAGGGCCTCGGCGTCCTTGATCAGCACACCTACCTGCGCGCCACGTCCCGCCGCCGTCGTGATGGACATCGGCGTGGCGAGACCGAGTGCACAGGGGCAGGCGATGATGAGTACAGACACCGCCGACGCCATGGCGAACGCCAGCGCGGGCTCGGGACCGAAAATCATCCAGCCGGCAAAGGCGACGATGGCGACGACGACCACCGTCGGCACGAACACGGCCGAGACCCGATCGGCCAGCGCCTGAATCGGCGCGCGGGACCGACGTGCATTCGACACCATCGCGACGATCTGCGCAAGCACCGTATCCGCGCCGACTTTGACCGCCTCGATCACGAGGCTGCCGCTCTTGTTGATCGTGGCGCCGGTCACCGTGTCGCCCGGTCCCTTCTCGACCGGCATCGACTCGCCGGTGAGCATGCTTTCGTCGACTGAAGAGTGGCCCTCGATCACCACTCCATCCACCGGCACGGCATCGCCGGGGCGCACACGCAGCCGGTCGCCCTCCATGATGTTTTCCAGGGGCGCGTCGTATTCCGTGCCGTCGGGCAAGATGCGCCGCGCCGTCTTGGGCGCCAGGTCCAGAAGTGCCCGGATCGCGTCGCCGGTCCGCTCGCGCGCCCGCAGTTCCACCACCTGGCCCACGAAGACCAGCGCCACGATCACCACCGCCGCCTCGAAATAGGTGCCGACGCCGTGGCCCATGCGGTACTCCGCCGGGAAGACGCCCGGCAGGAAGGTGGCGACGACCGAATAAAGGTAGGCCGCCGCCACGCCGAGGCTGATGAGCGTCCACATGTTCGGCGATTTGTTCAATACCGACTCCCAGCCGCGCCGGAAGAACGGTAAGGCGGCCCAGAGGATGATCGGCGTCGCCAGCACGAACTCCAGGTAGCCGACCGTCGGGTGCCCGATCCAGTCGCGCACCGGCAGGGCTACGAACTCGCCCATCGTCAGGATGGTCAGCGGCACCGCCGCGGCGGCCGATATCCACATCCGGCGCGTGAAGTCGGTCAGTTCCTCGCTCGGCTGGTCCGAAGGAACCATCGGCTCCAGCGCCATGCCGCAGATCGGGCAGATCCCTGGCGCATCGCGGACGATCTCGGGGTGCATCGGACAAGTATACTTGACGTTGGCCGGCGCCGCCTTCTTCCGCTCGGCCGCGCGACCCGAAGCGTAGAACCACGGATCCGCATTGAACTTCGTCCGGCACTTCTCGGAGCAGAAATGGAAGGTCGTGCCCTGGAATTCCGCGTGCCACCCGTCCGCCTCGACCGCGACCGTCATCCCGCAGACCGGGTCCTTCGCCGTCGCGGCGCCCGAAGGCGTTTCGAGCGCCGCAGGATGGTGATCGTGCTCCATGTCCTGACAGCCGCTCCTTATCTCCGAAGGTATTTGATCAGTGCCGCGATGGCCAAAACCAGGAGGACGAGGATCAGCAGAGCGAAGAGCCAGCCCAGCCCCATTCCGAAACCCATTCCCGGGCCCATGCCGTTCCAGGTCATCATCGATGTCTCCTTCGTTCTCGAGGAGCTTCGCCTGCCTGCGTTCTTGCGACTGCACGGGGCAGGCGCAGCACGGGGTGACTGTCGGGTTGTCGGGGCGCCCGATCGGGGCGCCCCGCGCGTGTCAGGCCGAGACCGCCAACTCGGTCATCATGCCGGTCGCCAGATGCGGCATGTGGTGACAATGCAGCATCCAGCGCGCGGCCTCGCCAGCATCCAGCGCGACATCGACCATCGACATCGGCGGGACGTAGACCGTATCGCGCCGTGCACCGGCCAGGCGCCGACCGTTGATTCCGACGACCTGGAAGGCATGGCCGTGCAGATGCATCGGGTGGCCCATCATCGACATGTTGTGGAACGACAGCACGACCCGCTCGCCGCTGCGCGCGACGACGGGCTGGTGCTTGCCCCAGACGGCGCCGTTGATCGTCCAGACATAGGGCCGCATCGCGCCGCCCAGCATCAGCATCCGGCTGCGGTCCACTGGCCGGTCCGGCAGGGCCTCCAGCGCGATCAGGCGCGACTCCTGCGCCAGATCGGTGTCGAAGGCGGGCGCATCGGTCTCGGCCAGTGTGTCGATGCGCCGGATTTCGGCGCCCCGCGTGGCGAGGATCAGGCCGGTGCGTTCCCGCGCGCCCTCGCGGAGGGCAAGGATGGGCCACGCGCCGCCTTGGTTCGGCAGGTCGATCTCGAGGTCCAGCCGCTGGCCCATGGCCAGACCGAACCGCTTGCCCGCCACCGGGTGCACGGCATGCCCGTCCACCGCGACGAGCCGCGCCGCGGCCGCCCCGGTGTCGATCCAGAACACGGTGGCAGCAGCCGCGTTGATGACCCGAAGCCGGATGCGCCCGCCGCGTTCGACCTGCACGACCTCGGGGTCCGACAAGGTCCGGTCGTTGGCGAGATAAGCGTCCCAATCGTAGTCGTTCAGGTCCATGGCCATCGAGACCATGCCCATTCTCCCGGCCATTCCGGGCATCATTCCCATCGCCATGCCGCCCATGGCACCGTGGTCCATAGCCGAGCTCGGCGCGCTCCCGTGCCCGTTTCCGTGTCCGCCGGCGGCACCGACGCCGATTTCGGCCAGCACCTCTTCGGGCGTCTTGAACGAAAAGTCGTGCAGGAACAGCACGACCTCCTGCCTATCCGCCGCCAGATCCTCGGGGCGGCGGACGATCAGCGGCGCAGCGAGCAGCCGCATCTCCTGGATCGGCACATGACTGTGCATCCAATGGGTGCCCGGTCGGGCCTCGAAATCGTAGGAGCGCGTCTCGCCCGGCGCCAGCAGAGGCATCGGCACGTCCGGCACGCCGTCCTGGGCATTGGGGGGAATCTGGCCGTGCCAGTGGACGATCGTCGGCTCGTCGAGATCGTTGGTCAGATCCACCCGGAACCTCTGGCCGGGGTCGAGCACCAGCCCCTGACCGCCGGGACCGGCAAGGCCGAAGACGGTAGCGGCGCGGCCGTCGATGTCGAGCGTACGGGTCGCGGCGCGCAGGGCGATCGGCGATGCCGTCTGCGCGGAAGCAAGGCGGGGCATGTGCGCTGCGGCCATGGCGGCAGCGCTCGTGGCGATGAAACCACGACGGGAAAGAGTGTTCATGACGTCTCCTCGGAACAAGGCGTTCCACTTCGAGAAGGCTCGTGAACGCCGCGGGCCCCCGCCCGGGCGCGCTCAGAGGAGACGGAGCTTGGGGGGGGCGTTCGATCAGTCCGGGCGCGCGGCCGACAGGAATCGTGTCGGGCGGAAGGTCATGGCTCGCGGACTCGGGGACGTGCCCGAGTTGCCCGCCCGCCAATGTCAGGAACGCCGAAAGACTCATGCACACGATTTTGCACAGGGCGAGATCAGCCGACGGGCAGGGCTGTCCGGCGTCACAGGCGAAAACTGCACCGTCCGCCGACTGCATCGTCGCGACGGCGTGTGCCGTGTGTTCCGCACCCTCGCGCATGCGCGCGGCGTGGGCAGTCGCCACCGTCGTCGCCACGGCGATCGCGAAGACGGCGAGCAGGGCCAGGATGCGGGAAACCATGAAAAGAGTATAGGGACAGTGCGCGAGAAAGTCCATGATTCCGGATGTCGCGCCTCGCGCAGGCGCTGGAGGAGGCGGAATTCGGCGCCGTTGTCGAGTTCCTGGAGAGCACAGAACATTTGATCGGAGTTTGGGCGCAAATAGTTGTAGGGGGTGTCACAGGCAATCTGGGCGTCGAACCGAGCATAGATGCCGCAAGGCAGGCGAGTCAGATGACGAGTATGAATGTTGATACGTGATGTCCTGATTCCCGGGTGGGCAAGATTGGACCGCAGTCCCTTTCTCCTCCGCCGACACCCTCCGGTTCTCCGCCTCGGCGCCGCGAGGCCCGCCGGCGACGTCGCGGGTGCGCCGCGCCGCACAGCTTCCACGAACGGGCGAGCGTCGGGGCCGGAGCCTGACGGGTGGGCCGGGCAGTGGTGCTCGCCGGGTCGAGCGGTGGGTGCCGTCCGCGCGTTCCCGCACCGACCACCGTCCTCGGCTCGTCGCCGTTTCGAGAGGCGGACCGAACCTCGACCCCAACGGCCGCGGCGCGGCTCGAGGAGCCCGAACGCCGATCCGGCTGCCCGCGTCCGCCGTCGAGCGGAGCGAGCGCCCCGGGACGCTGCAGGGTCTGCAGGACGAGGTTGCATCGGGTGCATTCCTCGTGACAAGAGCGAGGAAGCATCCGGTCGCAGGGAGGCACGCGAGAAGAGCCCGGATCCGGCACCGGATCGCGCAACCGAGGTCCGAGGGAGGAGTTTCACGATGAAGATGGTCCTGGCGCTCGCGGCCGCCGCCGTGCTCGTCGGCTCCGCCGCACATGCCGAGCGCATCGTCATGGTCACCCACACCCAGGGCACCGACCCGTTCTGGCCGGTGGTCGAAAAGGGCGCGCGCGACGCCGCCAAGGCGCTCGGAATCCAGTTCGAGTACAATTTCCCGCCCTCGGGCGACATGGCCGACATGGCCAAGCTGATCGAGGCGGCCACCGCCACCAAGCCGGACGGCCTCGTCGTCTCGCTGCCCGATCCGGCGGCCCTCGGCAACGCGATCCGCAAGGCGGCCGCCGCCGGCATCCCGGTGATCACGATCAATTCTGGCCTCGAGCAGTCGCGGGCGGTCGGCGCCATCCTGCACGTCGGCCAGCCCGAGCGGCTCGCCGGCAAGGCGGCCGGCGAGCGGGCCAAGAAGGAGGGAGCCAAGAAAGCACTCTGCCTCAACCAGGAGGCCTTCAACACCGCGTTGGTCGAGCGCTGCGAGGGCTACTTCGAGTCCCTGGGGCAGAAGCTCAACATGATCGACGTCTCCAACGACGTCGCCCAGATCCGCACTCGTACCGCCGCCGCCCTGCAGGCCGATCCGTCGATCGACGCGCTTCTGGCGACCGGCCCGCACGTCTGCGAGGCGGCAGCTGCCGCGGTCAAGGCCGTGGGTGCCAAGGTCCACCTGTCCTGCTTCGACCTGTCGCAAGGTGTCATGAAGCTCATCAAGGAGGGCCAGGTCGCCTTCACGATCGACCAGCAGCAGCGGCTGCAGGGCTATCTGCCGATCGTCTTCCTCCATCTCTACAACACCGGAGCGGGCCTGCTGCCCGGTGCCGACATCCCCTCCGGCCCCGGCTTCGTCGACGCCAAGAACGCCGACAAGGTCCAGGCGCTGGCCGGCGTCGACCGCTGAGCCGAGCGCGGGAGGCGATCGGCCGGCGCCGGTCGCCTCCTGCCCGCTCGTCCGTCGCGCCTCGAGGAGCTCGCCCATGGCCGCTCAGTCCAGCCTCGGCGTGACACGGAGCGAGGCCGACCGGCTCAGGCCCGGCGGCCGGCTCGCCGCGCTCGCGCGCAGGCCGGAGGTCGGCGCCTTCGTCGTCATGGTCGTCGTGATCGTCTCGATCGCCGTCGCGAGCAACGGTCAGGCCTTCAACGCGCTCGGGCTCAAGAACAATCTCTCGATCATCGCGCAGTTCGGGATCATCGCGATCGGCGCCGCTCTCCTGATGATCGCCCGCGAATACGATCTGTCGATCGGCTCGATGATCGGCTTCGCCGGTATGTCCATGGCGATGATGCTCAAATGGGGCTTGCCCTTCGGTCTGGGTCCGGCGACCCCGGCGAGCGCCTTCTTCCTCACCCTCGCCATGACGCTCGCGATCGGCTGGCTGATCGGGACGATCGTCGTGCGCTCGGGGCTTTCGAGCTTCATCGTGACGCTCTCCTTCCTGTTTTTCCTGCGCGGCCTCACCGAGGTCTGCTTCCGGGCGATCAACGGCTCGACCCAGATCTCGGGCCTGCCCGACTTCAAGGAGACGAGCGCCTTCGCCTATTTGTTCGGCGGCGAGGCCTTCGGCTGGTTCTACGATCTCTGGTTCCTCTCGGGCGGCAACGTCAACCGTGCCGGCGCCCAGTGGGTGACCGGCTTCGATGCTCGCCTCGCCTGGTGGTTCGTGGTGGCCCTCCTCGCCTGGCTCGTGCTCTCGCGCACCCAGGTCGGCAACTGGATCTACGCCACGGGCGACAATCGCGAGGCGGCGCGCGCCAACGGCGTGCCGGTCGACAAGGTGCGGATCGGCCTGTTCATGGTCTCCGCCCTCTGCGCCACGATCTTCGCCGCCTGCCAGGTGTTCGAGACCAACACGGCGGACGCTGCCAAGGGCAACCTCAAAGAACTCGAGGCGATCGCCATCGCGGTCGTGGGCGGTACCCTCATGACCGGCGGGTACGGTTCGATCCTGGGCGTGGTGTTCGGCGCCGTCACCTTCGGCCTCGTGGCCAACGCCGTGTTCTTCATCCCGGCGATCGACGGCAGCTATTATCGGGTGTTCGTGGGTGTGGTGCTGCTCGCCGCCGTGTTCCTCAACGAGCGGGTCAGGAAACGCATCACCGGAGGCTTGTGAGATGGCCGAGTCGCTCATCCGCATCGAGGGCCTGGTGCGCCGCTTCGGTCCTTTCACCGCCCTCGACGGGGTCGACATCGACATCTACCGGGGCGAGATCCACGCGCTCTTGGGCGACAACGGCGCCGGCAAGTCGACGCTCATCAAGATCCTCTCGGGCGTCCACCCGCCGAGCGCGGGGCGGATCCTGATCGAGGGGCGGGAGGTGCACTTCCGTTCGCCGCGCGATGCGACCGCCGCCGGGATCGGCACGGTCTATCAGGACCTCGCCTTGAACCCGCTCATGAGCGTGACCCGCAACTTCTTCCTCGGTCGCGAGATCTATCGCGGGCCACCGGCCTTCGGCCTGCTCGACATGAAGACCATGGACGCGATCACTCGGGAGGAGATGCGCAAAATCGGCATCGACATCGCCGATCCGAGCCAGGCCGTAGGGACCCTCTCGGGCGGCCAGCGGCAGACGCTCGCGATCGCCCGGGCGATCTACTTCGGCGCCAAGGTCCTGATCCTCGACGAGCCGACCTCCGCCCTCGGCCAGAAGCAGCAGATGGAAGTGTTGAAGACCATCATGCGGGTTCGTCGGCGCGGCGACGTCGCCATCGTCCTGATCACCCACAACGAGGTGCACGCCAAGCTCGTGGCCGACCGCTTCACCTTCCTCGCGCTCGGCCAAGTGATCGGCCGCGGTACCCGAGCCGAGCTCGAGCACGAGGACATCCGCGATCTCATGGCGGGCGGCCGGCCGATCGGCGATCTGGCGCGCGAGCTCGCCGCCGCCTGAGCCGAACCCGTCGGGGCCCGCTCCGCGACCGGTACGGTCCCGGACCGGGCCTCGTGTACCGAGTGTATCGGACCTTTTGATCAATATCAGAACGGCGGTTGTCGCCCGTCCCCTCCGCTCATATCGTCGCTGCACTCGAAAGGCCGCGACAAGGCACGAGAGGGGAGGCGGTCATGAGGCTGATGCGTGCGCTCGCGCTCGCGGCGAGCACCCTCGTCCTCGCCACGGTGGCGGAGGCGCAGGGACTGATCTCCAACGTACCGCGCCACGAGACGCTGATCGTCGAGAACCCGGAAGGGACGATCAAGAACGCCGGCTGGTTCAATTACTGGTCGGTCAACGCCGGCGGACGGTCGACCGGGCTGCAGCAGCTCGCGCTCGACACGTTCTGGTACATCGACCCCGACCGCGGCATCGACGGTGTGTGGGACAACTCGCTCGCTTCCGAGCCGCCCAAATACAACGCCGATTTCACCGAGATGACCGTCAAGCTCCGCAGAGGCATATACTGGAGCGACGGCGTCGAGTTCACGGCAGCCGACGTGGTCTACACGATCGACACGCATCTGAAGACGAACGGCCTCTTTTGGAGCGCACCGGTCCAGATCAACGTCGCTGCGGTCGAGGCGCCGGACCCCTACACGGTGGTCTTCAAGCTCAAGAAGCCCAACTCGCGCTTCCATGCGCTCTTCACTGTGCGCTGGAACGCGATGTGGATGATGCCCAAGCACGTTTTCGAGAAGGCGGGCGATCCGTTGAAGTTCGACTTCAATCCGCCGGTGACACTCGGGCCCTACGTGCTGCACGCCTACGACAGCAACGGCAAGTGGTTCATCTGGCGCAAGCGCGAGGACTGGCGGCGCACTACGGTCGCCCGGTTCGGCGAGCCCGGGCCGAAATACGTCGCCTATGTCGATCCGGGTCCGCCGGACAAGCGCGTGATCGCTCAACTCAACCACGAGCTCGACATCATCCACGACGTCGCTCCGGAGGGGATGTTCACCCTCGCCAAGCAGTCGAAGACCTCGAAGGCCTGGTTCGACGGGTTTCCCTACGCCCATCCCGATCCGACTCTGCCGGCTGTCCTCTTCAACCACCAGCACGAGATCTTCCAGAACCGCGACGTCCGTTGGGCCCTGGCCCTCCTGATCGACATCAAGGCGGTCTCGATGGCCTCCTACCGCGGTGCCGCCACGATCTCGGCGATCGCGGTACCGCCCACCGGCAGCCATCCCGACTATTACCACGTGCCCCTCGAGGGCTGGCTCGAGGCGTTCGAGCTCGACACCGGCAAGCGGCGGATCCGGCCCTACGACCCGAACGTGGGCGCGCAGATCGCCGCCACGCTGCGTCCCTCGATGGGCGACCAGATCCCCAAGGAACCCGAGAAGATCGCCGCCTCCTTCGGCCGCGGCTGGTGGAAGCAGGACCCGCAGGCGGCCGCCGAGCTCCTCGAGCGGGCGGGCTTCAAGAAGCGCGGCAACCAGTGGTTCACGCCCGCGGGCGAGCCCTTCAAGATCCGCATCGTGGTCGAGGGCGCCCCGCGCCCGGTCATGACGCGTGCCGGCTCCATGATCGCCCAGCAATGGCAGCAGTTCGGCATCGACGCCGCGACCGAGCTCGCCGAGGGCACGCTCCTCACCCGCCGGGCCGCCGGCGACTTCCAAGCCATGATTTCCTGGAGCGTCGAGACCTGGGGCGGCCATCCCGACCTCTCCTTCTTCCTCGACAGCTGGCACTCCCAGTTCGTCGCCAAGCCCGGCCAACCGCAGCCGCCGCGCAACTGGCAGCGCTGGTCGAACCCCGAGCTCGATCGGTTGATCGAGCAGATTCGCAGCGTGCCCTTCGACGATCCGCGCACGGTCGAGCTCGGCCGCGAGTTCGTCAAGCTCGCGGTACGCGAAATGCCGATCATTCCGCTGATGGCTTACAACGTCTTCACGGTCATGGACGAGACCTACTGGACCGGGTACCCGTCTGCCGCCAATCCTTACACCAACCCGGTGCCCAACTGGGCCAACACCAAATACATGATCGTGAACCTCAAGCCGCAGCAGCGCTGACCGGTCGGGAGGGTCGCCCGCGGGCGGCCCTCCCGACGGGCTCGCGCGCCGCCCGCTCATCGGACCCCGACCCTCCATGGCCGGTTACGGCAGCTATCTCCTCAAGCGCCTCGGGCAGTTCCTGCTCGTCGTCGTCGTCGGCATCAGCCTGACCTTCCTCGTCACCCATCTGACGCCGATCGACCCGGTCGAGCAGACCATCGCCGTGGCGGCCGCTTTCGGCAGCACGAGCCCCGAGGCGATCGACATGCTGCGGCGCTCGCTCAAGGAGCTCTACGGCACCGAGGGCAGCCTGCTCGAACAATATCTGCGGTTCTGGGCGCGGGTCGCGGTCGGCGATTTCGGACCGTCGCTCTCGGCCTTCCCCACACCGGTGTCCGAGCTGATCGGCCGGGCGCTGCCCTGGACCGTGGGCCTCTTGGTCCCGGCCACGCTGATCTCCTGGCTGTTGGGCAACCTCCTGGGCGGGCTCGCGGGCTATTGGCGGGAAAGCCGGAGCCTACGGTTCGCCGGGGTGGTGGCGATGGGGCTCCACCCGATCCCGTACTACATCGTGGCCTTCGTCCTCCTCGTCCTGTTCGGCTATGTCTGGCCCGTCCTGCCGCTCTCGGGCGGGCACCGGATGAATCTCGAGCCCGGCTTCACGCTCGCCTTCCTCTCGAGCGTCCTCGAGCACTCGATCCTGCCCGCCCTCTCGCTGATCCTGGTCGGCGTGGGCGGCTGGTTCATGGGCATGCGGGCCCTCGTCTCGAACGTCGTCAACGAGGACTACGTCGTCTACGCCGAGCTCGCCGGGGTCGACGAGCGGCGCATCCTCACCGCCTACGTGATGCGCAACGCGATCGTCCCGCAGGTCACGGGCCTCGCCATGTCGCTGGGCGCCATCTTCAACGGCGCCATCATCACCGAACAGGTCTTCGGCTATCCGGGCATCGGCAAGCTCTTGATCGACGGCGTGCACGCCGGCGACTACAGCCTCGTGCTCGGTGTCGCGACCGTCTCGATCGTGGCCGTCGCGACGGCGGTCCTGATCATCGACCTCCTCTACCCGCTCCTCGACCCGCGCGTGAAGGTCGGCTGAGCATGCTCGCCGTCGTCCGCGACCTGTTCCGACACCATCTCGAGTTCGCCACGGGTGCGATCCTCGTCGGCATCGTCGTGGCGATGGCCCTGCTCTCGCTCGTCTCGCCCTATCCGCCCGAGGTCGCCTGGGTCGTGCCACCGGACCTGCCGCCTTCGGCCGCCTATCCGATGGGGACGACTTCGCGCGGTCAGGACACCTTCTGGCAGCTCACCTTCGCGATCCGCAACACGCTCCTCTTCGGCCTCGCGGTCGCGCTGCTCAGCCGGCTGATCGCGCTGCTCGTGGGACTCCTCGCCGGCTATCTGGGCGGGCCTGTGGACCGGGCGCTGATGTCGATCAACGACACCTTCGTGGTGGTCCCGCTCTTCCCGATCCTCGTCCTGTTCTACTTCGTGATGCGCGACAGCATGTCCTGGGCTGCGCTCGCTCTGGTCATGGCCTGCCTGGGCTGGGCTTACGACGCGCGGTTGATCCGCTCGATCGCGATGAGCCTCAGGAGTCGCGAGTTCACCGAGACCGCGATCTTCTCCGGTATGACGACGCGCGAGATCGTCACCCGCGAGCATCTTCCCTACGTCCTGCCGATCGTCTTCTCGACCACGCTCAACAACATGAACTGGTCGATAGGCCTCGAGGTTACCCTGTCGGTCCTCGGCTTCACGAGTATCAGCACACCGACGATCGGCGTCATGATCTATTGGGCCAACCAACACACTGCGCTCGTCGCCGGGATCTGGTGGTGGATCGCCTTTCCGGTGGCGCTCGTCGTCATGCTGTTCATCGGCCTCTTCCTGCTGGCCGTGGCGCTCAACGAGTTCATCGACCCGCGCTCGCGGCTGACCCGGATGGGCGGAGGAGCCGCGTGAACGCCGCCGCGACCTTCGGCGAGGCGCCGCGGCCCGCCGCGGCCGCGCCCGTGGTCGAGATCCGCGGCCTGCGCGCCTGGTATCGGACCCGCCGCTTCGGCATCGTGCGGGATGTGCGGGCAGTCGACGGGGTCGATCTCGAGATCGCCCCGGGCGAGATCTACGGCCTCGCGGGCGAGTCGAGCTGCGGCAAGTCGACCCTCGTCAAGACCGTGGCCGGCGCCGTCCGCCCGCCCCTCGAGGTCCTCGAGGGTACGGTCCGCTTCCGCTTCCGCGGCGGCCCGATCGAGCTCTACGGCGGCCGACCGGTCGATCTGCGGGCGGTGCGCTGGAAGCACCTTTCCTACGTCATGCAGGGCTCGATGAGCGTCTTGAACCCGGTCCGCCGGGTCGAGCGCAGCTTCGTCGACTTCGCCTTCCGCCACATCGGCGAGCCCTTGCCGGTGTTCCGCCGGATCGTCGAGGAGCATCTCGCCCGGCTCCATCTCGAGCCCGCGGTGCTGCGCGCCTATCCGCACCAGCTCTCGGGCGGCATGCGCCAGCGGGTGACGATCGCCCTCGCCACGGTCTGCCGCCCGGATCTCGTCATCGCCGACGAGCCCACGACTGCGCTCGACGTGGTCGTCCAGAAGCGGGTGCTCGCGATGATCCGGGAGGCGCAGCGGGCGATCGGCTCCTCGCTCCTCTTCGTAACCCACGATCTCACGGTGCACGCCGCCCTCTGCGACCGGCTCGGCGTCATGTACGCCGGCCGGCTCGTGGAGGAGGGACCGACCCGGGCGGTGCTGCGCGAACCGCTCCATCCCTATACGCGGCACCTCGTCGCGAGCCTCCCCCGGATCGGCGACCCGAGCCCGCGCGACGGTCTCGCCGGTGCTCCGCCGAGCCTCGCCGCACCGCCGCCCGGCTGCCGGTTCCACCCGCGCTGCCCGCTCGCCCGCGAGTTCTGCCGGACCTCGGTCCCGCCGCTCGTCCCGGTCGGCGGCGGCCGTCGGGTCGCCTGCTTCGTGGCGGCACCGGAGACCGTTCCTTGAGCCCGCCGCTCCTCGAGGTGGACGCGGTCTCGCGGACCTTCGTTCAGGGCGGCCTCTTGGCCGGCCGTCGGATCCGGGCCGTCGATGGTGTCTCCTTCACCCTCGCGAACGACCGGCCGGAGATCTTCTCGGTGATCGGCGAGTCGGGCAGCGGCAAATCCACGCTCGCCCGGATGATCCTGGCGCTCCTGCCGCCCAGCGAGGGTGTGATCCGGTTCGAAGGTCGGCCGTTTTCCGCGCTGCGCCGCCGGCGCGACCGGCTCGCCTTCATGGCTCGCGTCCAGCCGATCTTCCAGAACCCCTTCGCCGCCTTCAACCCGCTCAAGCGCGTCGACCGCTACTTGTTCGCGACCGCGCGCACCTTCACGGGCGCGACCGACCGAGAGACGGCGGCACGCCAGGTCGACGAGGCCCTGCGGCGCGTCGGTCTCTCGCTCGCCGAGGTCGGCGGCCGCTACCCGCACGAACTCTCGGGCGGTCAGCTCCAGCGGGTGGCGATCGCCCGGGCGCTCATCCCCGGCCCGCGCCTGATCGTCGCCGACGAGCCCGTGTCGATGGTCGACGCCTCGCTGCGGATGGCGATCGTCAACCTGTTCAAGATGTTGCGCGACGAGCTCCGGGTCTCGATCGTCTACATCACCCACGACCTCGCGACCGCCTACTACATCAGCGATCGCGTGATCGTCATGCGGCGGGGCCGGGTGGTGGAGAGCGGCCCAGCACGGACCGTGCTCGACGCCCCCACCCACCCTTACGC
>DAIOUO010000010.1:0-1815 GCA_036759485.1 Geminicoccaceae bacterium
GTGTCGCAGATCCCGGCTCTGTTCGTCTCGATGGCGGCGGGTCTCCTGGTCACCAAGGCCGGTGTCACGGGCCGCGCCGACCAGGCGCTCTTGGCCCAGCTCGGCGCCTTTCCCCGCGCCTTCGGCGTGACCGGCGCTCTGGCCGTGGCCCTCGCACTGCTCCCGGGCCTGCCCCCGCTGCCGTTCCTGGCACTCGGTGCCGGCGCCGGCTGGCTCGCCTGGCGGGCGCGCCCGAAGCCGGCCGCCGAGCCTGCTCCGGCCACCGGCCAGTCGGCCCAACCGGGCACCAGGCCGCAATCCTCGAGCGAGGATCTCGTCACCGCCGCGCTCGCCATCGACCCGATCCGCCTCGAGCTCGGTTACGGTCTCCTGCCGCTGATCGACGAGGCGCAGGGCGGCCGGCTCGCCGAGCAGATCCGGGCGTTGCGGCGCCAACTGGCCCAGGAGCTCGGCTTCGTGCTGCCGTCCGTCCGCATCCAGGACAACATCCAGCTGCCGTCGAGCACCTACGTCATCCGGATCAAGGAGCTCGAGGGCGGCCGCGGCGACGTGCGCCCCGGCATGCTCCTGGTCATGGATCCGCTCGGCCGCCCGATCGACCTGCCCGGCGAGCCCACCACCGAGCCGACCTTCGGCCTGCAGGCGAGCTGGATCGTCCCCGCACTGCGCGAAGAGGCGACCCTGCGGGGCCTCACTGTCGTCGATCCGGCGACGGTCGTGACCACCCATCTCACGGAGGTCATCAAGGAGCACCTGGCCGAGCTCCTGTCCTTCGCCGAGACCCAGAAGCTCCTCAAGGAGCTCGGCGAGGACTACCAGAAGCTCCTTTCGGACCTCGTTCCGTCGCGGATCACGATCGGCGGCATCCAGCGGGTGCTCCAGGGCCTCCTGGCCGAGCGGGTGTCGATCCGCGACCTGAAGCTGATCCTCGAGGCGATCGCCGAGGCGGTGAGCCACACCCAGAACATCGTGCTCGTCATCGAGCACGTGCGGGCCCGGCTCGCGCGCCAGATCAGCAACGCGGTGACCGGACCCGGCGGCTACATCCCCGTGCTCACCCTTTCCCCGGAGTGGGAGCAGGCCTTCGCCGACGCCCTCGTCGGGCAGGGCGAGGAGCGCCAGCTCGCGATGCCGCCGGCCCGCTTGCAGGAGTTCGTCCGCGCGGCGCGCGAAGCGTTCGAGGCGCAGGCCCTCAAGGGGGAGCTGCCGGTGCTGGTCACGAGCCCACATCTGCGGCCCTACGTCCGCTCGATCGTCGAGCGCTTCCGCCCGGCGACCGTGGTGCTCTCGCACAACGAGATCCATCCCAAGGCGCGCCTCAAGGCGCTCGGTCAGGTGTGAGCCATGCGACTGCGGATCTTCGAGGCCCCGACGATGCAGGAGGCGCTCGCGCGGATGCGAGCGGCCCTCGGCCCGGATGCGGTGATCGTCGCCACCCGCGAGGAGGCAGGGGCGGTCCGCCTCACCGCCGCGGCCGACACGCAGGAGCCCGACCTCGAGGAGCTCCTCGCCCGGCCGCCGAAGAGCCCGACCGCCGAGGTGGTGCGCTCGGCCCTGCGCCACCACGGTCTCGACGAGACCCGTTGCGCCGCGCTGCTCGCCGCCGCGCCGAGCACGAGCGCCTTCGACCCCGCGGTCCTGCTGGCCGAAGCTCTGGCTCGGCGCTACCGCTTCCCGCCCGACGAGGAAACGCCGCGCGGCTCGCTCATCCTGATCGGCCCGGCCGGCGCCGGAAAGACGGCCGTGGTGGCCCGCCTCGCCGCGGCGGCCCGGCTCGCCGGCGAGGTGCCGGAGGTGTTGAGCGCCGATCTCGAC
>DAIOUO010000010.1:1825-27374 GCA_036759485.1 Geminicoccaceae bacterium
AGCCCAAGCCGCTCGGCGAGACGTCGCCGGCTCCGGCCGCCCGCCGCCCCGTCCTGGTCGACGGCCCGGGCGTCAATCCGTTCCGCCGCGACGAGATGGTCGAGCTCTCCGCGCTCGTCCGCCGTTCGCGATGCGAGCCGGTCCTGGTGCTGCCGGCAGGGCTCGACCCCGAGGACTGTGCCGAGCTCGCCGCCAACTTCCAAGTCATGGGGGTCCGACGGATGATCAACACGCGGCTCGACGCCGCCCGGCGCCTGGGCGGCATCCTCGCCGCGGCCGAGCTCGGCCTGGAGCTCGCTCTGGCCGCCACGAGCCCGCTCATCGGCAAGCCCCTGCTGCCCTGGAGCGCCGCCGGGCTCGCCCGCCTCCTCCTCGCCCGCGCCGGTGGCCAGGCGGGAGACGTGGCATGATCGGCACGCTCGCGATCGCCTCGGGCAAGGGTGGGGTCGGCAAGACGGTCCTCGCCGTCACCCTCGGGCACGCGCTGGCCCGCACGGGCGCCCGCGTCCTCGTGGTCGATGCCGACCTCGGCCTCGCCAATGTCGACGTGCATCTCGGCCTCGTCGAGGACCGCCATCTCGGCCGGGCCCTGGTCGAGGGCCGCCCGCTCGCCGAGATGATCGTGCGGGAACCCACGACCGGCCTCGACCTCCTGCTCGGCCCTTCGGGCTGGCGCAGTCTCGCCGGGCTCGAGGGCGAGACCCTGGAGCGTCTCGCCCGCGAGATCGAGCTGCTCGCCGCCGGCTACGACGCCGCCCTGTTCGACCTGCCGGCCGGCATCGGCCCCCGGACCTTGCGCCTCGCCCGGCTCGCCCGCCGCGCCCTCCTGGTCGCCACCCCGGAGCCGACCGCGCTCACCGACGCCTACGCGCTGCTCAAGGTCGGCCTCAAGGACCATCCCGGCCTCGGATTGGTCGTCAACATGGCCGAGGACCGCGCCGACGGCATGGGTGCCGCCCGCACGCTCGCGACGACCGCCCGCCGTTTCCTCGACCGCGAGCTGCCGCTCGTCGGCATCGTCCGCCGCGATCCGCGGGTGGCCGACGCGATCGCCCGGCAACGGCCGCTGCTCGCCCGCCACCCGAGCGCGCCGGCCGCAGCCGACGTCGAGGAGCTCGCTCGCTCGCTGCTCGGGCCCGAGCGTGCCGGCCGCGCGGCGAGCTGAGGTGCCGCCCGGCCGGGCCCGTGGCTGCGCCCGTGCCCGGTCCGCTCAGGCCGGGACGGGACCGCGCAACGGCTCGACCCGGGCTGCCGAGTACTTGAACTCCGGGATCTTGCCGAACGGGTCGAGCTCCGGGCGGGTCAGGAGGTTGGCGGCCGCCTCGACGTAGCAGAAGGGAACGAAGACGGTGCCGGGTGCGATCGCCGGGTCCTCGCGCGCCATGAGCTCGATCGTCCCGCGCCGAGTCGAAAGCCGCAGCCGCTCGCCGGGGGCGAGGCCGAGCCGTTCGAGGTCGGCCTTGGCCATGGCGCAGAACGGCTCGGGCTCGATCGCGTCCAGCACCGAGGCCCGCCTGGTCATGGCACCCGTGTGCCAGTGCTCGAGCGTCCGCCCGGTGATCAGCACGAAGGGGAAGTCCTCGTCCGGTTGCTCGGAGGGCGGCACGGGGGAGACCGGCACGAGCCGGGCGCGGCCGTCGGCCGTCGGGAACCGGTCGGCGAAGATCACGCCCTCGCCCGGATGATCCGGAGCGGGGCAGGGGTAGGCGACCGACCCTTCCCGCTCGAGGCGCTGCCAGTCGATGTTGTCGAGCGAAGGCATCACTCGCTTCATCTCGGCGAAGACATCGGCCGGCCCGCGATAATTCCAGTCGAGCCCGAGCCGGCGCGCCATCTCCTGGACGATCCACCAGTCCTGCCGGGCCTCGCCCGGCGGGTCGAGCGCCGGCCGGCCGAGCTGGACCTGGCGGTTCGTGTTGGTCACCGTACCCCATTTCTCGGGCCAGGCCGAAGCCGGCAGGACGACGTCCGCATACATCGCCGTCTCGGTCAGGAAGATGTCCTGGACCACCAGATGCTCGAGCCGGGCGAGCGCGATCCGGGCATGGTGGCTGTCCGGGTCGGACATCGCCGGGTTCTCGCCCATGACATACATGCCACGGATCGTGCCCGCCGCCGCCGCCTCGATGATCTCGACCACGGTGAGCCCCGGCGCCGGATCGAGCGGATGGCCCCAGAGCGCCTCTAGCTTCGCCCGCCAGGCGGCATCGCCGACCCGATGATAGTCGGGGAAGACCATCGGGATGAGGCCGGCATCCGAGGCACCCTGCACGTTGTTCTGGCCGCGCAAGGGATGCAGGCCCGTGCCCGGCCGGCCGACATGACCGCAGATCAGGGTCAGCGCGATGAGCGCCCGGCAATTGTCGGTGCCGTGCGTGTGCTGCGAGACGCCCATGCCCCAGAACACGATCGCCGCCCGGGCGCGAGCGAAGGCCCGAGCGACCTCGCGCAGGGTCTCGGCGGGGATGCCGCAGACCGCCGCCATCGCCTCGGGCGGGAAAGCGCGAACGTGCGCCGCCAGCTCCTCGAAGCCCTGCACCCGGGCGGCGACGTACTGCCGATCGTAGAGCTCCTCCGTGATCACGACGTTGAGGAGTGCCGTCAACAGCGCCACGTCGCTGCCGGGGGTGAACTGCAGCATCCAGGTGGCGTGCCGGCGCAGCGCCTGGCCGCGCGGATCCATGACGAGGAGCTTCGCCCCGCGCGCCACCGCCTGCTTGATGTAGGTCGCCGCGACCGGGTGGTTCTCGGTCGGGTTGGCCCCGATCACGACGATCAGGTCGGCGTTCAGCGCCTCGGTGAAGGGTGCCGTCACCGCGCCGGTGCCGATTCCTTCCATGAGCGCCGCGACCGAGGAGGCGTGGCACAGCCGCGTGCAGTGATCCACGTTGTTGGTGCCGAAGCCCAGGCGCACGAGCTTCTGGAAGAGATAAGCCTCCTCGTTCGAGCCCTTGGCCGAGCCGAAGCCCGCCAGCGCACCGGCACCCCAACGCTCCTTGATCCGCCGCAGCCCGGAGGCCGCGACCTCGAGCGCCTCCTCCCAGCCGGCCGGGCGGAAATGGGTCCAGGGGTTCGCGGGGTCGATCGGCGGATCGACCGTCTTGGGGGCGTCGGGCCGGCGGATCAGGGGCACGGTGAGCCGTTCGGGGTTGCGGACATAGTCGAAGCCGAAGCGACCCTTGACGCAGAGTCGCTTCTCGTTGGCCGGCCCGTTCGCCCCGGTGACCCAAGCGATCCGGTCGTCGCGGACGTGGAAGGTCAGCCGACACCCCACCCCGCAATAGGGGCAGACGCTCTCGACCGAGCGATCGGCCTCGTAGGCACCCCGACCGGTCGCCGGATCGACGAGGGTCGCCGGCATCAAGGCCCCCGTCGGGCAGGCCTGGACGCATTCCCCGCAGGCGACGCAGGTCGAGGCCCCCATCGGATCGTCCTGATCGAAGACGATCTTGCTGTGCGCGCCGCGATAGGCCATGCCGATCACGTCGTTCACCTGCACCTCGCGGCAGGCGCGCACGCAGAGATTGCACTGGATGCAGGCGTCGAGCTGCACGGCCATCGCCGGGTGCGACCGGTCGGCCGCCGGCTTCTCCTGCCGCGCCGGGAAGCGGCTCTCCGACATGCCGATCCGCTCGGCCCAGGACCAGAACCGGCTCGTCCGATCGTGCGCGTCGGCGCGCGGCGGCTGATCGGCGAGCAGGAGCTCCATCACCATCCGGCGCGCCCGCACCGCCCGGTCCGAGGCCGTGCGCACGACCATGCCGGGTGCCGGCCTGCGGATGCAGGAGGCGGTCAGCGTCCGCTCGCCCTCGATCTCGACCATACAGGCCCGACAATTACCGTCGGCGCGATAGCCGGGCTCGGGCAACCAACAGAGATGCGGGATCGCGATTCCGTGTCGCTCGGCGACCTGCCAGACCGTCTCGCCCGGCCGCGCCTGCACCTGGCGGCCGTCCAGGGTGAAGGTAACGGGCTCGCTCACGGGATCAGGCCTCCTCGGGCCGCGGCAGCTCCTGCGCGGCGAACAGCTCGGGGAAATGTCGGAAGAGGCTGTCGAGCGGGTTGGGCGCCGCTTGACCCAGGCCGCAGATCGAGGCGTCGCGCATCGCCTGCGCGAGCTCCGCCAGGAGCGCGCCGTCCCAGCGCGGGCGCTCCATGAGCGCCAACGCCTTCTCGGTGCCGACCCGGCAAGGTGTGCACTGCCCGCAGGATTCGTCGGCGAAGAAGGCCATGAGGTTGCGGGCCACGGCGCGCAGATCGTCCTTGTGCGAGAGCACGACCACCGCGTGGCTGCCGACGAAGCAGCCCTGCGCCTCGAGCGTCCCGAAGTCGAGCGGCAGGTCGGCCAGGCGCGCCGGCAGGATGCCGCCCGAGGCCCCGCCCGGCAGATAGGCGGCGAGCTCGTGACCCGGGGCCATCCCGCCGCAGAACTCGTCGACGAGCTCGCGCAGGGTGATCCCGGCCGGGGCGATCTTGACCCCGGGCGCGCGCACTCGCCCGGAGACCGAGAAGGAACGCAGACCCTTCGCCCCCCGGCGGCCCTGGGACGCGAACCAGTCCGCCCCTTTCTCGAGGATGGTCGGGACCCAGCTGAGGGTTTCGACATTGTTGACGAGCGTCGGCCGGCCGAACAGACCGCGCTCGGCGACATAGGGCGGGCGATGGCGCGGCAGGCCGCGCTTGCCCTCGAGGCTCTCGATGAGCGCCGATTCCTCGCCACAGATATAGGCCCCGGCGCCGCGCCGGAGCACGATTCGTCCGGGCTCGACCAGACCCGCGGCCTCGAGCTCGCCGATCGACCGCTCGAGCAGGAGCCGGACGTGCGGGTACTCGTCGCGCAGATAGATCCACATTCGCTCGGCCGCGACCACTTCGCCCGCGATCAGCATGCCCTCGAGGAAGCGGTGCGGGTGGCGGGCGAGGTGCCAGCCGTCCTTGAAGGTGCCGGGCTCGCCCTCGTCGGCGTTGACGCAGAGTTCGCGCGGGCCGGGGTAGGAGCGGACGATCCGCCACTTGCGCGCGGTCGGGAAGCCGGCGCCACCGAGGCCGCGCAGCCCGGCCCGCTCGAGCTCGGCGAGGATCCGCTCGACCGCCGCCTCGCGGTCGGCGGCCGCCCGCAGCGCCCCCAACCGACCGTAGCCGCCTTCCGCCCGATAGGCCTCGAGGTCCTGGGCGGGCGGGACCTCGGGAGCGACGGCTCGCTCGGCGACCGCCGCGTGCACCGTCTCGAGCGAGACCGGGGCCAACAGGCGTTGCCCGAGCATCGCCGCCGGGGCGCGGTCGCAGGCCCCCATACAGGGCGCCCGGACGACGCGGACCGCGGCCGGGTCGAGGCCGCGGGCGAGCTCCTCGCGGAGCGCTTCGGCCCCTTCGAGCATGCAGGAGACGCTGTCGCAGACCCGAAGCGTGAGCGCGGGCGGCGGGGCTTCGCCTTCCCGCTGGACGTCGAAATGGGCGTAGAAGGTGGCGACCTCGAAGACCTCGGCCTGGGCGAGCTTCATCTCCTCGGCGAGGGCGGCCAGATGGGCGCTCGAGAGACGGCCGAAACGGTCCTGCAGGCGATGGAGGTGCTCGACGAGGAGCGCGGGATCGCGCGGCCGATCGCCCAGAAGCGCGCGCACCTCCTCGAGCGCGCGCCCATCGACGAGGCGGCCTTTGGGGTGCGGTCGGCCGCGACCCCGTCGATCCTCGCCTCCCGGCGGCACGAGCGTAACCGTCGCCATCCCTCCTCCCCCTGGATCGGCCAGCGGAGAATGGCGGCTGCGCCGCGGGCAGGCAAGGCGGGGCGGTGCCGCCCCTGCGTGGCGCCGAATTGCTCCGGCGCCGGCCGCTCCCTAAGCTCGGGCCCGGATCGCTCGGGGGACGTGCCTTGGACCTGTCGCTCGTGCCGGGCGCCTTCGTGCGCCACCCGCGCTGCCCGGATTGGGGCACGGGCCAAGTCCAATCGGTCGTCGGCACGAGGGTGACGGTGAACTTCGAGCATCGCGGCAAGGTCGTGATCGACACGCGCCACGTCGCGCTCGAGGTCGTGCAGCCGGCGCGCGAGCCGGAGCGGTGAACCGCGCGATCCTGTTGTTGGCGGCGGCCGGATTCTTCGCCGCCGGCACGACGCGCGTCACCGACGCGCTCCTGCCCGGCATCGCGGCGAGCTTCGCGGTCTCGATCCCGGAGGCCGCCGTGGCGATCACCGCCTTCACCTTCGCCTACGGCCTCTTCCAGCTCCTCTACGGGCCCATCGGTGCGAGGATCGGGCCGTTCCGCACGGTCGCCCTCATGACCGCGCTCACCGCCTTCACGACCGCGCTCTCGGCCGCCGCACCCACCCTTCTCTGGCTCGCGATCGCCCGGCTCGTCTCCGGCCTCACCTGTGCCGCGATCATCCCCATGTCGATGGCGTTCATCGGCGACAGCGTTCCCTACGAGCAGCGGCAGCCCGTGCTCGCGCGCTTCCTCACGGGCCACATCAGCGGGCTCGTCGCGGGCCAGGCGGCCGCCGGGCTCCTGGCCGAGCTCGTGAGCTGGCGCACGGTCTTCCTGTTTCTCGGCGCGGGCTTCGCCCTCGTCGCCGTCTTCCTCGCCCGCGAACGCACGCCGCGGACCGTCCCGAGCCGGCCGGCCGAGCCGAGCACGAGCCCGCTCCTGCAATATGCCCGCGTGCTCCGGGTTCCCTGGGCGCGGGTCGTGCTCGTCACGGTGACCCTCGAGGGGCTGTTCTGCTTCGGTGCCGTCGCCTATGTGGGCGCGTTCCTGCGCGAGACCTTCGCGATCTCCTACGCCCGGATCGGGCTCACCCTCGCCGCCTTCGGGTTGGGGGGCCTCGCTTATGCGCTCTCGGTCCGCCGGCTGCTCGCGGCTCTGGGCGAGGTCGGCCTCGCCGCCGTGGGCGGGTCGGTCATGGCGCTCGCCTTCCTCCTCCTCGCCGCCGCACCCTCGCCCTGGCTCGCCGGTCCCGCCACCGCACTCTGCGGCCTCGGCTACTACATGCTGCACAACACGCTGCAGACCAACGCCACGCAGATGGCACCCTTCGACCGCAGCGCCGCGATCGCACTCTTCGCCTTCGGCCTGTTCGTGGGCCAGGCGGTGGGCGCGGCCCTCTTCGGCCTCGCCCTTCCGCGGCTCGGTTATCGCGGCGGCTTTCTCGTCGTCGCGGTGGCGCTCGTCCTGATCGGGCTCGCCTTCGCCCGCGCCAAGCGAGGGGCCGCCGCGGTCGGCCGATAGAGTGCGGCTCGGAGCTCGCCTCAGAGCTTCTTGTACCAGAACTGCAGCCGCTTGGGTGTCTCCTCGCTCTCGCCGATCTCCTTCCAGGCGATCGTGCCGATGGCACCCTCGAGCTTCTCGTAGCCACGCTTGCGCCAGAACGCGTCGAGCGGGACGTAGTCCGCCGGCTTGCGCGGGTCGTTCGGATCGCGGATCACGCCACAGAAGCAGGCGTGGGTGTAGGTGCCGAAGCTCCGCGCGTGGTCCTCGCGCTCGACGAAGAAGCGGACACCGAGCCCACGGCCGCGATAGGGACGAAGCAGCACCGATTCGCCGAAATAAAAGGTCCGCGCGACGTCGAGCCCCGCCCTCGCCACGGGCTCGGAGAGTTCCGCGGGCTCGGCTTCGAGCGGCAGGGCCGTGGAGGCGCCCACCAGCTCCGCGCCGTCGAAGGCGCCCACCACGACCGCCCGCGGCTCCTCGACATAGCGCTGCAGGTAGCGTCGCTCGTAGGCCTCCTCCCCGTCGTAGAGATAGGGCCACTCGCGGAACACGACGATCCGAAGCCGCGCGATCGCGGGGAGGTGACGGACGATCGCCTCGCCCACGAGGCGCTCGAAGCGGATCTCGCCGGTCATACGCAGGTCCCCTCTTCGTTCGCGTCGACGGCCACCACCTAGCGCAAGGCGTCGAGGACGGCGAGCACCGCTACGCTCACCGCCCCGAACAGCAGCACGAACCGGCCGTTCGGACCGGGCGAGAGAGCGCGCGCGGGCAGACCGAAGCTCGTCCGGGCGACCAGCAGGCTCAAGGAGGTCGAGCCCACCATGGTGCCGAGCGCCCAGCCCGAGAGGCCGAGTCCGGCGAGCGCGATGGGAGCGACCGGCGGTGGACCGTCCGTCAGGAGCGCCATCGTGATCGCCACCGTGGCGAGCGGATGCAGGCCGGCCACTGCGAGCAGGACGATCAGCGCGAGCAGCCCGCCGAGCAACACGCCACCCGGCACGAGCCCCGCGTGCAGCGGGGCCGCGAATGCCGCCGTCCAGGACGCGCCCACGAGCACCCGCCCGAGCACCGTGACGACGCCCACGAGCAGCATCTCCTCCCCGAGCCGGCCGAGATCGGCCCAGGTCCGGCCGAGCACGCCCATCGCCACGGCGCGCGGTCGACCGAGCAGCCAGAGCCCGACGAGCACGGGTGTCGCCAGCAGCACCGTCTCGAGGCTGCGCAGACCGGTGAGCCCCGAGCCGAGCACGATGACGGCGGCCGCCCCGCCGACCGGCAGGAAGAGCGGTCGGAGGGCCACGAGCGCGGGCAGGAGCCCGGCGCCGGCACCGCGGGCATCGAGCCCGAGGGTGAGCAGCAGGGCCAGGCCGCTCAGGGCGAGCCCCGTGATCGCGACCTGCCAGAGCGGTAGGCTCGGCAGGTGCCGGGTGACGAGCGCCATGCCGACGAAGAAGGGCGACCAGAGGGCGGCGAGGCAGGAGCCGCGCAGCGCGAGCGAGGCGGGCCGGGCCCGCTCCGCTTCCGGCGCGCGCCGGTCGAGCAGCGGGGCGAGGAGGGCGAAGCTGCCGGCGGTCAGCACCGCGCCGAAGAGATGGCCACCCACGAGGAAACCGGCGGCGCGCGCCGCGGGCGGCAACAGGAGCGTCCGCTCGTGGGCCCGCGCGACAGCGGGGTGGACCGAGGCGGCAGCGCGGACGAGCACGATGGTCGCGAGAAAAGCCGGGTAGACCATCGCCTGGTGGAGCCCGTCGAGGAGGAGACCCGGCCGTCCCTCGGCGACCGCCAGGAGGAGTGCCGGTGCGAAAAGCAGGAGCGCGAGGCGGCGGGCGCCGGGGCGCACGGCCAGAAGGGCCACGAGCCCGTAGGCCGCGAGCACCGGCAGCGCCGGCCCCGCCACGGCCGGCGAGCCGGTCGCGAGACCGCCGAGCTCGGCCGCCCAGAGCAGCAAGAGCAGGCCGCGGCCGAGGCCCGCGAGCACGCGGCCCGACCGGCCCGCGAGGCTGTCACCGCTCACGTCCGTTGCACCCCGTCCCGCACGCCGCAACGCTAGCCCGAGCGGAGCACCCGGCGCGAGAGGCGGCCCTCGACCGCTCCCGCATGCCGGGTGCCGCAGGGCGACCCTCTTCCACGCCCGACTCCCTCGCTATGGTCCGGCGGCAAACGAGAGCCTTCGATGGCACCGGTGACACCACGCGGGTTCACCGAGCGCTCCGGTGCGGGCACGGCGGTGGACGGCATCGACCTCGAGATCGTCGATCGCGAGTTCGCCGTGCTCGTGGGCGCCTCGGGGGTGCGGCAAGTCGACCACGCTGCGGACGATCGCGGCCCCCGAAGAGGCGAGCGCGCGCGCCGTGTTCGCCCGGCCGGGCGGCCGGGGGTGTCGAACGGCCACGGCTTCGGCACCTCGAAGGCGAACGAGGGTCCGGAGGCCTGTCGGGAGCCGACCGAGATCGCGTCGAGCGACGAACGGCAGAAGGTCGTGGCCGAGACCTTCACCATCCTCACCCTCCCTCACCCTCGGCCGGAACGTCGACCGCGCGCTCGTCGCGGACCTCGAGAATTCCGCGCGAGGCGAGAAGCTCGCGCTTTCGCTGGCCGACACGGGCGCCGCGACCGGTACCGGGTGAGACCTCCCGACGCCCGGATCGAGGAGGTCTCACGGTCCGAGATCCGGGCCTCGCTCCTCGTCCTCGCCCGCAATCTCCGCGCCGTCCTGCACGACGGCATCCTCGAGGGCCGCCTCGACGGCCCCGACGGCGCCCCGGTCGAGGGGGCCCCGATCCTGCCCGCCGAGCGCAGCGTGGCGAGCCTCGCGCCCGTGGCCCGCACGACGAGCGGCTCGGACGGCCGCTTCCGTTTCCCTCGCCACGACCGCCACCTGCTCGCGCTCGCCGCCGCGAAGGAGGGTCTCGGCGGCTCGGCGCGGCTCGAGGTCCGCCTCCGGTTCGAGCACCGGAACCGCGTCCTCGCGCAGCTTCTGCGCCTCGCTCGTCGAAAGCCGGCCGGGATCGCCCGCCACGGTCGTGCGGGCGTCGCGAACCTGCTCTATCGTGGCGGCCTTCCGGAGCCGCATCCCCACACCATCTGCCGGAGCCGCGACGCCCCTTGCCCCGACGATCGCTCCTCCTGGGCCTGCCACTCGTCCTCCTCGTCCTCGCGGGTGGTGCCGGCTTCTGGACCTTGGGCCGCGAGCCGCCCCTGCCCGAGGGCCTCTGGCGGACCCACGGCCGCAGCGAGGCTCGGCGGATCGACATCGCGACGCGCTTCGCCGGCCGGCTCGTCGACGTCCTCGTCCACGAGGGTGACCGGGTCGAGGCGGGGCAGGTGGTGGCCCGGCTCGACGCGAGCGAGGTCGAGGCGCGCCTGCGGGAGGCCGAGGCCGCCCTGCACCAGGCGGAGCAGGTCCTACTCGAGGCCCGCGCCCTCGAACGCCAGCGCGAGAGCGAGCTCGCCTTCGCCGTCCACGAGCTCGAGCGGGCAGAGAGCCTGGGCGAACGCGGCTTCACCCCGGGCCAAGTGGTCGATCTCCGGCGGACCCAGAAGGCCACGGCCGAGGCCGCGCTCGCCGCCGCCCGAGCCGGGGTGCAGCGGGCCGAGGCGGCGATCGCCGCCGCCCGCGCCACGGTCGAGCGGATCCGAACCGAGCTGGCCGACTACACGCTGCGCGCCCCGCGGGCCGGCCGGGTCCAGTATCGGCTCGCCGAGCCGGGCGAGGTGCTGGCACCCGGGGCGCGCGTCGTCTCGCTGCTCGACCTCGAGGAGGTCTACATGGTCGTCTTCGTCCCGACCGCCGTCGCCGGCCGACTGCGCTTCGGTGCCGAGGCACGGATCGTGTTCGACGCGGCGCCGCGCTGGGTGGTCCCCGCGCGGGTGAGCTTCGTCGCCGCCGAGGCCCAGTTCACCCCGCGCTACGTCGAGACCGAGGCCGAGCGCGAAAAGCTCATGTTCCGCGTCCAGGTCCGGATCCCGGAAACGATCCTGCGCGCTTACGCCGACATCGTGAAGACCGGTGTGCCGGGCACCGTCTACCTCGCGGTCGACCCGAACCTCGTCTGGCCGGAGCGGCTCGCCGTGCGACTGCCCGATGTCCCCCGTGGCTGAGCCGGCGGTCCGCTGCGCGGGCCTCGTCCACGCATACGGCCGCTTTCGTGCGCTCGACGGGGTGGCACTCGAGGTCCCGAAAGGCGCCCTCGTGGGCTTCGTGGGCCCGGACGGGGTCGGCAAATCGACGCTCCTCGCCCTGATCGCGGGTGCCCGTCGCCTGCAGCACGGACGGCTCGAGGTGCTCGGCCTCGACCCCGCCCGGCGTGTCGACAGGAGCCGGCTCACGAGCCGGATCGCCTATGTGCCCCAGGGCCTCGGCCGTAACCTCTACGCGAGCCTCTCGGTCGCCCGGAACCTCGCCTTCTTCGCGCGCCTCTACGGCCTCTCGGCCGCCGAGGCCGCGCGCCGGATCGCGGCACTCGCGGAGGCGACCGGCCTCGCCCCGTTCCTCGATCGGCCGGCCGGCAAGCTCTCCGGCGGCATGCGGCAGAAGCTCGCGCTCGCCTGCGCCTTGATCCACGACCCCGAGCTGTTGATCCTGGACGAGCCCACGACCGGGGTCGATCCCCTCTCGCGCCGCCGCTTCTTCGAGCTCCTGGGCGCGATCCGATCGGCGCGGCCGACGACGACGCTCCTGTTCGCCACCGCCTACATGGCGGAGGCCGAGCGGTTCGATCGGGTGGTGGCCTTGGACGGCGGTCGCATCCTCGGCGACGGTCCGCCCGCCGAGCTCTGCGCGCGGACCGGCACGAGCCGCCTCGACGAGGCGTTCGTGGCGCTCTTGCCGGCCGACCGGCGCCGCGAGCATCGACCCGTGGTCCGCGGGCCCGTCCGGCCGCGGGACGGCGAAGGTCCGGTCATCGAGGCGCGGGATCTCACCAAGCGCTTCGACGGCTTCACCGCCGTGGACGGTGTGGACTTCGCGATCGAACGCGGCGAGATCTTCGGCTTTCTGGGCTCGAACGGCTGCGGCAAGACGACCACGATCAAGATGCTCGTGGGCCTCCTCGAGCCGAGCTCGGGCGAGGCCCTCGTGCTCGGTGCGCCGGCCGGCGCCGACTCGCTCGCGGCACGCCGGCGCATCGGCTACATGTCGCAGTCCTTCTCGCTCTACGAGGAGCTCACGGCCCGCCAGAACCTCGAACTGCACGCCGCGATCTACGGCCTCGCTCCGGCGGAGCGGGGCCGGCGAGTGGCCGAGCAGCTCGAGGCGTTCGAGCTTCTCCGGGTGGCCGAAGAGCGGCCGCCCGCGCTCCCGCTCGGCCTGCGCCAGCGCCTGCAGCTCGCTGTCGCGACCCTGCACGAGCCCGAGATCCTGATCCTGGACGAGCCCACGAGCGGGGTCGACCCGATCGCCCGCGATCGCTTCTGGTCCCACCTCCTGACGCTCTCGCGCGAGCGCGGGGTGACGATCTTCGTCTCGACCCACTTCATGAACGAGGCCGAGCGCTGCGATCGGATCTCGCTCATGCATGCCGGCCGTCTGTTGGCGGTCGGTGCCCCCGAAGAGATCGCCGGCTCGTACGGCGGGGGCGATCTCGAGACGGCGTTCGTCGAGCTCCTGGCCGCGGCCGAGCGAACCGATCGGCCGACCGACGGTTCGACCGGCTCCTTCCTGCTGCCCGACCCGCCGACCCGTCCGGCCCCGGGAGCCCGCTTCTCGCTCGCCCGGCTCCTGGCCTTCGCCCGCCGCGAGGGGGCCGAGCTCCTGGCCGATCGGGTCCGTCTCGCCTTCGCGCTCTTGGGCCCGGTCGCCCTCCTCCTGGCCATGGGCTTCGGCATCTCCTTCGACGTCGAGAGCCTCCGTTTCGCCGTGCTCGACCAGGACCGCACGGGCGAGAGCCGGGAGCTGATCCGTGCCCTCGAGGGCTCGCGCTATTTCGAGCCCGCGGGCGAGGTCGCGAGCCTCGCCGAGGCCGATCGTCTCCTCGAATCGGCGAGCGTGGCGCTCGTCTTGGCCATCCCTCCGGGCTTCGGGCGCGATCTGTCGGCCGGCAGGCGGCCCGAGCTCGCGGTCTGGCTCGACGGCGCCAACACCAACCGGGCCGAGACCGCGCGCGGTTATGTCCTGGGCGTGGTGGAACGGGCGTCGCGCGACCTCGCACCGGCCGAGGCCGGGACGGTGCCGTTCCGGCTCGAGACTCGGATGCGCTACAATCAGGAGTTCCGCTCGACCGCTGCGATCCCACCCGGTGTCTTGATGATGCAGCTCGTCATGATCCCGGCCATGCTCGCCGCCCTCGCCGTCGTGCGCGAAAAAGAGCTCGGCTCGATCGTCAACCTCTACACGACACCGTCGACCCGCCTCGAGTTCCTGATCGGCAAGCAGCTTCCTTATATCGCGACGAGTTTTTCGAGCTTCTTGGTCCTCCTGGCTCTCGTCCTCTTCCTGTTCGACAATCGCCTGCGCGGCGATCCCCTCGCGCTCGCCTCGGGCGCGCTTCTGTTCGTGACCGCGACGACCGCCTTCGGCCTCGTGGTCTCGGCCTTCGTGCGTTCGCAGATCGCCGCCATCTTCGCGACCGCCATCCTCTGCATGATCCCGACCGTCAACTTCTCGGGGATGCTCTATCCCGTCGCCACGCTCGATGCCGTCTCCCGCACGATCGGCCGATCCTTCCCCGCCCTCTACTTCCAGCGCATCGTCACGGGAGTCGTCGCCAAGGGACTCGACCTCGCGGCACTCTGGCCGGATCTTCTGGCGCTTTCGGCCTTCGTCCTCCTCTTCTGGGCCCTCGCGCTCGCCCTTCTTCCGGAGCAGGAGCGCTGAGCCGTGGCGAGCCTCCGCGTCACCTTCCGCCTCGGTCTCAAGGAGCTCTGGGCGGTGCTGCGCGATCCGGTGCTCCTGGGCCTCGTCGCCTACACCTTCACGATCGCGATCGTGACCGTGGCCCGCGGCGTGCGCACCGAGGTCCGCGACGCCGCGATCGCGGTCGTCGACCTCGATCGTACCGCGCTTTCGGGCCGGCTCGTGGACGCCTTCCTCCCGCCCTGGTTCCAGCCCGCGCGAACGATCGGCCTCGAGGAGGTCGAGCGGGTGATGGAGCGCGGCGAAGCCACCTTCGTGTTGCTGGTTCCCGCCGGTTTCGAGGCCGATCTGTTGGCCGCGCGCGACCCCGAGCTCGCCCTTCTGGTCGATGCCACGGCGATGACGCTCGCCGGCAACGGCGCGGCCTATGCGCGGGCGATCCTCGAGGGCGAGATCCGCCGCTTCCTCGACCCGACCGCTGCGGCCCCGGCCGCGCCGATCCGCCTCGAAGTCCGTGCCCGCTTCAACCCGAACCTCGAGGCCGGCCGGTTCCTGGCCGTCACCCAGCTCGTCAACAACCTAACGATCCTCGCGATCGTGCTCTCCGGTGCGGCCGTGATCCGCGAGCGCGAGCACGGCACGCTCGAGCATCTGTTGACCCTGCCGCTGCGACCGGCCGAAGTCGTGGCTGCCAAGCTCTGGGCCAACGGTCTTCTCGTGCTCGTGGCGGCTCTGCTTTCGCTGCAGGCCGTGGTGCGCGGCGTGCTGGGTGTGCCGATCGCGGGTTCGCTTTTTCCGTTCGCGTTCGGCGCCGGCATCTATCTCCTCGCGGTCACCGCACTCGGTGTCATGCTCGCGACGGTCGCCACCACCATGCCGCGCTTCGGCCTCCTCTCGATCCCGGTCTTCGTGATCTTGAACCTCCTCTCGGGCGGCTTGACCCCGCTCGAGAGCATGCCCGAGTGGCTGCAGCTCCTGATGCAGTTCTCCCCCACCACCCACATGGTGGCCGTCGCCCAGGGGGTGCTCTTCCGCGGCGCGGGGTTCGCCGTTCTCTGGCCGCGGCTTCTCGCCGTGGCCGCGATCGGTGCGGTCTTCGCGGGCCTGGCCCTCCTCCGCTTCCGTCGGACGATCGCGGCCGTGGTCTGAGCCTCGACAGGCCTTCTCGCCGCGGGCACCTTCCGCTCGCCGGAGCCGGACCCGCCCATGAGCGATCGCCGCATCCTGATCCCGCATCTCGACGATGTCGGCATGTGCCACGGAGCGAACCGGGCCATGCTCGAGCTCGCCGGCAGAGGCGTGCTCACCTGCGGCTCGGTCATGGTGCCCTGCCCCTGGTTCCCCGAGATCGCGCAGGCCTTCCGGACCCGCCGCGACCTCGACCTCGGCGTCCATCTCACCCTCACGAGCGAGTGGCAGGGCTATCGCTGGCGGCCGCTTTCGGGCTCGTCCCGCAAGGGCGGCCTCGTCGACGACGACGGCTACATGTGGCGCAACTGCGTGCTGTTGCGCCGCCACGTCGACCCGAGGGCCGCCGAAGACGAGATGCGGGCACAGATCGAGACGGCTCTCTCGGCCGGGATCGACGTCACGCATCTCGACACGCACATGGGTGCGGCCGCGGTTCCCGAGCTCGTCGACATCTATCTCGCGCTGGGCCGCGCCTATCGCCTGCCGGTGCTCCTGCCGCGGGCGATCGGGAGCTATCTCGACGTCTTGAAGCTCGGCGCGGTCCGGCCCGAGGATTATCGCGCGCCGCTGGACGCGCTCGAGGCCGAAGGGGCGCAGTTCGTCGACCGTTTCCTGATGACCCCGGGCGTGCCCTCGGCCGAGGCCGATGTCACCTATCGCCGGCTCGTGGCCGAGCTGCCGGCGGGAGTGACCTTCCTCTCGCTCCACGCCAACGCCCCGGGCGACATCGAGACGATCGTCCCGGACCGGGCGCATTGGCGCATCGACGAGTACCGGATCCTGGGCGATCCCGACTTCGCGGCCTTCCTCCGCGCGCAAGGGATCGAGCTCACGGGCATGCGCGCGCTCCGCGCCCGCCTGCGCGCCCGGCGAGGCTAGTCCTCGATCTCGGCCTCGAGACCGAGCAGGAGAAAGCTCCAGCTCTTGCCGTGGCCGTCCAGGTTCAGACTGGCGTTGACCCCGCCCTCGAGCGCGTTCTCCATGACCAGGTTGACCCCGTGCAGCTGCGGCAGCTCGAAGAGCCGGATCGGCCCGCGCAGGAGCTTCGGGAAGGTCGCCCGCAGGCGTTCGGGTGCCACCGCGTGCAGAAGCGCCGGGAAGTGTCGGGGCTCGTACACGAAGAGGCACACGTTGGAGGTATCGCCCTTGTCGCCGGCGCGGGCGTGGGCGATCGCGTGCAGCGGCACCCGCCGGCTCATGCCTCGAGCACCTCGACCCGGGTCGCGACGAGCCCGCGCGGCAGGCTCGCGGACGCGGTCGTGACCTGCGCCGTGATCCGACCGCGATAGCCGCCGCCGCCCGCCGGCCCGCAGGTGAGAAGGGCCTCGACCTCCCAGAGGAGGAGCTCGGCGGGCTCGCGATCCGGCGAGCGCAGCGCCGCCCGCAGCCGCACGTCCTCGCCCTCCGCCGGCTCCGGGAGCGCCGTGGCGTGGAGCGAACGCAGGCCCAGAAGATCGACCCGAAGCGGTCCGGCATAGCCGTGGACGGCCCGCATCCGCTCTTCCAGAACGGCCCGGGCGAGCCGCGCCCGGGCCGCGGCATTCGGCCCGGCATAGGAGACACCGGCTTCGGCGAGATAGCCGCCGTCGAATGCCACCGTCACCTTGAGCGCATCCGGCCGCGGCCGGCCGCGCGCCCCGGAAACGCGCACCCGGTCCGGGCCGATCTCCTCGATCGCCACGGCCGAGAAATCGGCGACCACGTCGGGCGTGCGGTAGGCGGTCGGGTCGTGGACCTCGTAGAGCAGCTGCTCCTTCACCGTCATGGCGTCGACCCGACCACCCGAGCCCGGGGTCTTGCCGATCACGGCCGTGCCGTCGGCCTCGACCTCGGCGAAGGGGAAGCCGCAGCGGGCGAGATCGGGGACGTCCTTCTTGCCCGGATCGGCGAAATAGCCGCCCGAGACCTGCATGCCGCATTCGAGGAGATGGCCCACGAGGGTCCCGGCCGCGAGCCTCTGCCACTCGTCGAGCGCCCACCCGAAGCGTTCGACCATCGGTCCCAGGAACAAGGAGGGATCGGCCACCCGGCCGGTGAGGATCACCTCGGCCCCGCTCGAGAGCGCCGGCAGGAGCTGTTCGCATCCGAGATACACGTTGGCGCCGACCGGCACACCCCGCTCGCCGATCGTTCCACCTTCCCAGAGCGGCGTCTCGGGGCCGAGCTTGGCGCTCACCTCGTCGCCCTCGAGGACCGCCACGCGCAGGCCCTCGAGCCCGAGGGTGCGAGCGATCCGCACCGTCGCCTCGGCCGCGGCACGGGGGTTGGCCGCCCCCATGTTCGACAAGAGCCGCGTGCCGCGCGCCCGACAGCGCGGCAGCAGCGCCCGCATGCGCCGTTCGAGCAGCGGATCGAAGCCGCGGTTGGGGTCGGCGCGCCGGTCGCGATGGGCGAAGGCCAGGGTGCGCTCGCCCAGGCATTCGAGCACGAGCCAGTCGAGCGCTACTCGCTCGACGAGCTCGACCGCCGCATCGAGCCGGTCGGAAGCGAAGCCGGCCCCACAGCCGACGACGAGCTTGGTCCTCCCGCTCCGGTCCGTTCGGTGCGACATGGTGCGAGCAACCTGCCGCGCGGGCGGCCGCCCCACAAGCGCCCTCCGCGCGGCCCCACCCGATCGGGAGGAACAGTCGTGTCGATCCTTTCTCGGGCGCGTCTGCGCATCGGGGCGTTCTTGGCACTCGCCCTCCTCCTCGGCCCGGTCGCACCGGCCGGAGCGCTCGACCCGCGCTATCGCGACGCCGACGGCGATCTGGTCGCCGACCCGCCAGAGGATCCGGCCCGTTGGGTCGATCCGCCGGCCCTCGTCTTCAGTTACACGCCGGCCGAGGATCCCTCGCTCTACGCTCGGATCTTCGCCGAACTCGTCGATCATCTCGCGCGGCGGACCGGCCGCAAGGTGACCTTCCTGCAGGTCCAGTCGAACGCCGCGATGGTCGAGGCGATGCGCGCCGGCCGGCTGCACGTGGCGGGTTTCAACCCGGGCACCGTGCCGCTCGCGGTGGCCTGCGCGGGCTTCGTCCCCTTCGCCATGATGGCCGCCAAGGACGGCTCGTTCGGCTATCGGATGGAGATCGTGACCCATCCGGGCAGCGGCATCGAGAAGGTCGAGGACCTGCGCGGAAAGCGGCTCGCCTTCACCGCCGAGACCTCGAACTCGGGCTACAAGGCGCCTTCGGCCATCCTGCGCGACCGGTTCGGCCTCGTGGCCGGTCGCGACTTCGAGCCGGTCTTCTCGGGCAAGCACGACAACTCGATCCTGGGGGTCGCGAACCGGGACTATCCGGCAGCCGCGATCGCCGATTCGATCCGCTTGCGGATGATCGCGCGCGGCATGGTGAAACCCGAGCAGCTCGTCGTGATCTTCCGTTCCGATCCCTTCCCGACGAGCGCCTTCGGCCACGCCCACGACCTGCATCCCGAGCTCGCGCGCAAGATCCGCGAAGCTCTCTTCGACTTTCCCTGGGAAGGGACCGAGTTCGCCAAGGAGTTCGCCAAGCACGAGCCGCCGCTCGAGCGCTTCGTGCCGATCCGCTACGCCGAGACCTACGCGATCGTCCGGTCGATCGACCGGGCCCTCGGGGTCGAGCCGACCTGCCGCTGAGCCCGTCCGGCCGCGGGCGCACGGCGCCGTCGACGAGCAGGGCGCTGTCGACAAATCGCCATCGATCTGTCATCGCTCGCGGCCGGGGGGCAGAGGAGAAAGAGGAGGACGGTCCCATGCGACGCCGCGGCTGGTTCGGCCTCACGGCACTGGCGGCTCTGGTCCTGGGTTTGGCTCCAGCGCCTGCCGGTGCTCTCGATCCTCGCTTCAAGGACGCCGACGGCGATCTGGTCGCCGACCCACCGACCGATCCCAAGGAGTGGGTCGATCCGCCGGTGCTGATCTTCGCCTACACTCCGGTCGAGGACCCATCGGTGTACGCCAAGGTGTACGAGGGGTTCCTCGCGCACATGGCGAAGGTGACCGGCAAGCGCGTCCAGTTCTTCCCGGTCCAGTCCAATGCCGCGCAGATCGAGGCGATGCGGGCCGGCAGGCTGCACGTGGCCGGCTACAACACCGGCTCGACGCCGCTCGCGGTCAACTGCGCGGGCTTCGTGCCGTTCGCGATGATGGCATCGAAAGCGGGTGACTTCGGCTACAATATGGAGATCATCACCTATCCGGGTAGCGGTGTAACCAAGATCGAGGACATCAAGGGCAAGAAAATGGCCTTCACATCCGAGACATCGAACTCGGGGTACAAGGCGCCGTCCGCCCTCCTGCGGGACAAGTTCGGCCTCGAACCGGGCCGCGACTACGAACCGGTGTTTTCCGGTAAGCACGACAACTCGATCCTGGGTGTGGCGAACAAAGACTATCCGGCCGCCTCGATCGCCAACTCGGTGCTCAAGCGCATGATCGCGCGCGGCAATCCCAAGCCCGAGCAGATCGTCACCCTCTACCGCTCGCCGCGCTTCCCGACCACCGCCTACGGCCACGTCTACAACCTCAAACCCGAGCTCGCCCAGAAGGTTCGCGACGCTTTCTTCAGCTTCCCGTGGGAAGGTAGCGAGCTTCTCAAAGAGTACGAGAAGTCCGACCCGCCGCAGGAGAAGTTCATCCCCATCGACTACAAGAGCTATTGGGAGATCGTCCGCGACATCGACAAGGCGATGGGCGTCAAGTACGACTGCAAATGAGTTCCGTACCGGCGCTGCGGGTCGAAGCGCTCGTCAAGCGCTATCGGACCGGCGACGAGGCGCTCAAGGGCGTCTCGCTCGCCGTCGCCCCGGGCGAGATCGTGGGCCTGATCGGCCCCTCGGGGGCCGGCAAGTCGACGCTGATCCGCTGCGTCAACCGTCTGGTCGAGCCGACCTCGGGACGCGTCTTCCTGGGCGAACTCGAGCTCACCGCGCTCTCGGGTGCGGAGTTGCGGCGGGCGCGGCGGCGGATCGGCATGATCTTCCAGGAGTTCGCACTGGTCGAGCGGCTGTCGGTCATGGAGAACGTGCTCTCCGGCCGGCTCGGCTACGTCTCGTTCTGGCAGAGCTTCACCCGCCGCTTCCCGGCCGCCGACATCGAGCGTGCTTTCGCGCTGCTCGAGCGGGTGGGGCTCGTCGAGCACGCCGACAAACGCGCCGACGCCCTCTCGGGCGGCCAGCGGCAGCGGGTCGGCATCGCCCGCGCCCTCGCCCAGGAGCCCGATCTCCTCCTGATCGACGAACCGACCGCCGCCCTCGACCCCAAGACCTCGCGCCAGATCATGCGGCTCATCCGCGAGATCTGCACCGAGCGGGGACTGCCCGCGATCATCAACATCCACGACGTCGTGCTGGCCCAACAGTTCGTCGAGCGGATCGTGGGGCTCAGGGCCGGCACCATCGTCTTCGACGGGCCGGCCGAGGCGCTCGACGACGTCGTCTTGACCCGGATCTACGGGGAGGAGGACTGGACCGCCGTCCGCCGGCGGGCCGCCGCCGAGGCCAAGGCCGAAGCGCTCGACGAGGAGCGCCTCGAGGGGCTCGCCTGATGGCCGCCGCCGCCCGGCGGAGCTGGCGACGACCGCCCCTGATCGCCGATCCGCGGCTGCGCTGGCTCGTCTACGGCGGCGGGCTCCTCTACCTCCTGCTCGCCACCGCCAGCGTCGAGGTCAACTGGCTGCGGGTCTGGGAGGGGCTCGGCCGCGGCTGGGCCTTCGTGCAGAGTTTCTTCCGGCCCGACTTCACGAGCCGCGGCCCGGACATCCTCCAGGGCATGATCGAGAGCCTGACCATGACGGTCACGGCCACCGTGGCCGGCATCCTGGTCTCGGTCCCGATCGGCATCGGTGCGGCGCGCAACTTGGCTCCCCTGCCGGTCTACGCCCTCTGCCGCGGCATCATCGCGCTCTCGCGCGCGCTCCAGGAGGTGATCGTCGCGATCTTCTTCGTGGCGATGTTCGGCTTCGGCCCCTTCGCGGGCTTCCTCACCTTGACCTTCAACACGATCGGCTTCCTCGCCAAGCTCTTGGCCGAGGACATCGAGGACATCGACGAATCCCAGGCCGAAGCGATCCGTGCGACCGGCGCCTCTTGGCCGCAGCTCGTCAACTACGCGATCCAACCGCAGGTGATGCCGCGACTGATCGGTCTCTCGCTCTACCGGCTCGACATCAATTTCCGCGAGTCCGCGGTGATCGGCATCGTCGGCGCGGGCGGCATCGGCGCCACGCTCGAGACCGCGATGGACCGCTACGAGTACGATTCGGCGGCGGCCATTCTGCTCTTGATCATCGCCATCGTGATGTTGGCCGAGTACAGCTCGAGCCACGTCCGCAGATGGGTCCAGTGATGCCGCTCTTGCGCGCCGAGGACCGCACTTCCTGGCGCCACCGGACGCCCAGAGCGCAGCTCCTTTTCTGGTTCGGCTGGCTCGCGCTCGTGGCGCTCACGGTCTTCGCCTGGGAGGTGATGAACCGCGACACGATCTGGGCCTTCGTGGCGGATGCGCCGCGCCAGGCGGCCGACATCGGTCGGCGCATGGTGCCGCCGCGCTGGAGCTACCTCGATCAGCTCTGGTGGCCGCTCTGGGACACGATCAACATCGCCACCCTCGGCACGCTGCTCGCGATCCTGATCGCCGTGCCGGTCGCCTTCTGCGCCGCTCGCAACACGACCCCGAGTCTCCTCCTGGTCCGCCCGGTAGCGCTCCTCGTGATCGTCGCCTCGCGCTCGATCAACTCCCTGATCTGGGGCCTCCTGCTCGTGGCCGTGGTGGGCCCCGGCACCTTCGCGGGCATCCTCGCGATCGCGCTCCGCTCGATCGGTTTCATCGGCAAGCTCCTCTACGAAGCGATCGAGGAGATCGACCCCGCACCGGTCGAGGCGGTGACCGCGACCGGCGCCGGCCGCCTGCAGGTGCTCGACTACGCGATCGTGCCCCAGGTCCTGCCCGCCTTCGCAGGCATCACCGTCTTCCGCTGGGACATCAACATCCGGGAATCGACCGTGCTCGGGCTCGTGGGCGCGGGCGGCATCGGCCTCAAGCTGCAGGCGTCCCTCAACACCTTGGCCTGGCCGCAGGTGACCGTGATCCTCCTCCTGATCCTCGCCACCGTGCTCGTGAGCGAGTGGGTCTCGGCCAAGGTCCGCCACGCGATCATCTGAGATCCTGCTCCGCCTCGGCCCGGGCGGCACCCCAGAAGCGCGCGACCGCCTCGCGGATGGCCCGGTGCGGCCGGTCGAGCCAGACCGTCTCGATGGTGATCCGCGGCCGCTCGAAGCCGGGCAGGAGCTTGCCGAGCGAGCCCTGGACGCTCCAGGCGCCGGCCGCATCGGGCCGAAGCCAGCGGTTCGCCTCGTCGACGTAGAGGAAGAGCCGCGTGCGTCCGAGGCGCCGTTCCTCGATCCCGCGCACTTCGCTCCAGGGCAGGGGGCGGGCCATCGTCGAAGGCGCGAAAACACCCTCGCGGTCGAGGATCAGGACCGGCCGGCGGTCCCGCATCTTGGCCACGCTCTGCAGCGCCGTGCCGCCGAACAGGAGGAGGGCCGGCACGAAGAGGACGAAGGCCCCCTCCACGCCGCGCAGCGTGTGCCAGCCGAAGAGGCCGATCAGGGCGAGGCAGAGGGCGAGGTTGGCGCCGTGACGGAGGCGGTCGTGGCGGATTTCGATCCGCTCGGGCGGGCTCATCCCGGAGGCTCCAGGACGAGATGGGCGATCCGCCGCCGCTTCCAGGAATAGACCAGGTGGACGAGCCCGTCCGCGCTCTCGAGGATCGAGGGGTAGGAGAATTCGAAGCCCGCTTCGTTCTCGAGCTCGAGGACCGTCCGCCAGATGCGGCCGTCCTCGGAGAGGCTCGCCACGAGCCGCTCGCGTCCCTGTGCGCTCGGGTGATGGACCAGGAGGAAACGGCCGCAGGCGAGCCGGCGCGCGTCGAAGGCGGCGTTGGGGTGGGGGATGTCGGTCGGCTGCATCGCCGACCAGTGCTCGCCGCCGTCCTCCGACCAACACTCGGCGATGAAGCCCTGCTTGGTCCGGCAGAGCGCTCGGATCCGGCCCCCGCCCTGGTCGACGAGCGTCGCCTGGTTGGCCTTGAAGCCGCCCGGCAGGCTCGCGAAGGGGTGGTTGAGCACCGCCACGCGCCGCCAGGTCCGGCCGCCGTCCTCGGTCCGCTCGATCTGGCAACGCCAGCCGAAGAGCTCGGAGGAGGAGCCGCACAAGAGTGCACCCGAAGGCAGCTCGAGCGGGGCGTTCTTGACCGGGCCGAAGATCCCGTCGGGCAGCCGACGCGGTCTCGACCAGCTCGTGCCGTCGTCCTCCGAGGTGGCGAGCATGCCCCACCAGCGGCGCGGCCGCGGGCCGACCTTGTAGAAGAGGAGGAGCGGACCGCCCCGCAGCCGGTGCAGCACGGGGTTCCAGCAGGGCAGGGGCGTGCCGTCGCCCGCGCGGCCCTCGAAGAGCCGTTCGGGCTCGCCCCAGCGGCCCCGCTCCTGCCGGGCGAGCCAGATCGCGACGTCGCTGCGGCCTTCCTTCGAGCCGGCGAACCAGGCGGCCACGAGGCCGGAGGGGGTCTCGGCGATGGTCGCCGCGTGCGCGTCGCGCCAGGGGGCGAGCCGGTCGACGAAGCCTCGGTGCAGGATACGCACGGGACCCCCCTCAGGCGTCGCAGCGGGCGAAGGGGCCGAGGTCGAGGTGCAGGTGGTCCCGGTGCCAGCGATCGCTGTCGGGCGTCAAGACCATCGGAAAGTGGCGGCAGGCGGCCTTGGCCGCGGCGCGCAGGAAACGCCCGGCGGGGCCGCGGTCGCGCCAGTGTTCGGCGACCGTGATCCGGCGGCCGTCGGCGAGGCGGAAGCCCGCGACGTCGAGTGCCAGCGCCCGCGCGTGCTGGCTCGTCCGGCCGGCATTCCCGGTCATCCGCCGGCAGGACCAGCTGCCCATGTGGAGGAGAGCGAGTGCCTCGGCGCCGAGCTCGCGGCGTGCGACCGCGAGCAGCTCGGGTTCGAAGCCGAGCCAGGCGCGGGCGAGCGCACAATTCGTCTCGAGCGGTCGGTCCGGGGGAACGCGGCTCGCCACGAGGCGGATCGGTCGCTCGACGCGGCAGGCGCCGCCCGCGGGCGCGGGCCAGGGCTCGAAGGTGGCACCGAGGGCCCGCAGCTCGGCCTCGCAGGCGGTCCGCGGGACCGTTTCGGTGGTCGGTGGCACCCTGCCGCAGCCGGCGAGCAGCGCCAGGAGCGCCGCGACGAGCATGCCGCCCCTTTGCAATCCCCTCGGCCGCGTGGCACCTCTCCCGCAGACGCTCGCCTGTGCCCGGTGCGGTCGCGCGAGCGCGCAGCGGAGGCGATCCATGCGGACGACGTCCACTCGTTCCCTATTGGCCGCGACGGCGCTCGTCGCCGGCACGCTCCTCGCTCTGGCCGCCGAGGCCAAGGAGATCGTGATCAAGTTCAGCCACGTCGTGGCGGAGAACACGCCCAAGGGCCAGGGCGCCTTGATGTTCAAGCAGGCGGTCGAGGAGCGGCTCAAGGGCAAGGTCCGCGTCGAGGTGTACCCGAACAGCTCGCTCTTCGGTGACGCCAAGGAGATGGAGGCACTCGCCCTCGGCGACGTCCAGCTCATCGCTCCCTCGCTCTCCAAGTTCGACAAGTACACCAAGCAGCTGCAGGTCTTCGACCTGCCATTCCTGTTCGACGACGTCCAGGCGGTCGACCGCTTCCAGAACGGTCCAGAGGGCAAGAAGCTCTTGCGCTCGATGGAGAAGAAGGGCTTCATCGGCCTCGCCTTCTGGCACAACGGCATGAAGCAGCTTTCGGCCAACAAGCCCTTGCGGCGGCCCGAGGATGCGGCCGGCCTCAAGTTCCGCATCCAGCCCTCCGACGTGCTGTTAGCCCAGTTCCAGGCCCTCAAGGCCAACCCGCAGAAAATGGCCTTCGCCGAGGTTTACCAGGCGCTCCAGGTCGGCACCGTCGACGGCCAGGAGAACACCTGGTCGAACATCTACTCGCAGAAGTTCCACGAAGTCCAGAAGTACATCACCGAGAGCAATCACGGCATCATCGACTACATGGTCGTCACCAACACCGAATTCTGGAACGGGCTGCCGAAGGACATCCGTGGCGAGCTCGAGAAGATCATGGAAGAGGTGACCGCGAAGGTGAACAAGATTGCCGAGGAGCTCAACCAGGCCGACCGCGAGCGGATCGTCAAGGCCGGCACCTCCGAGATCATCAAGCTCACGGCCGAGGAACGGCAGGCCTGGAAGGCGGCGATGACCCCGGTCTGGGACAAATTCGCCCCGGAGATCGGCAAGGATCTCATCGAGGCCGCCAAGGCCGCCAACAAGGCGAGCTGAAGGCGCGGCCCGCTCGAAGGCGCCAGGAGGGCCGAGCTCCGCGCGAGACGGG
>DAIOUO010000011.1:0-26448 GCA_036759485.1 Geminicoccaceae bacterium
GCCCCTGCAAAGTCGGCAAGGAGCAGATCGTGGGTCTCTTGACCGCCCTCGAGCTCTTGCTGGTCGAGGACGAGGCCGCCCGCGGGGCACCCCGGCTCGGGGCGGTCCGAGCCCTCGCCGAGGAGCTCGCGGGGCTGCCGGGCGTCGCCCTCGAGCCGCGTCTCGACGCGCCGGTGCCCGAGCTCGCGCTCGTCCTCGATCCCGCCCGCGCCCGGCTCGACGCCCGCCGCCTCCTCGAAGCATTGGCGCTCGGCGATCCGCCGGTCCACGCGGATCCCGGGGAAATCGACCGGGGCCGGCTCGTGCTGCGGCCGGACTGCCTCCTGCCGGGCGATGTCGGGCTCGTCGTCCGGCGGCTCCGGGCCCTTCTGGGTGCACCCGCCCCGTGATCGGCGAGCGCGCCCGGGCGATCCTCACCTACCTGCTCATCTGCCTCATGTGGAGCTCGAGCGGGCTGATCGTCCGCTCGATGAGCGCCGCCGACGCCTGGCAGATCAACGCCATGCGGACCGGCACGGCGGGTCTGCTCATCGGCCTCTGGCTCGCCTTCCTCCATCGCGGCCGGCTGCTCGCCCGGCTGCGCGGGGTGGGGCCTGCGGCGCTCGTCGCGATCCTCCTCTCCTTCGGGGCCGGGACGAACCTGTTCATCTACGCGCTCAAACACACCACGGTCGCGAACACGGCCTGTCTGGGTGCGACCTCGCCCTTCTGGGCGATGCTCTTGGCCTGGTGGCGGCTCGGCGAGCGGCCGAGTCGGCGCACGCTCGTGGCGGCCTGCCTCGCTCTCCTCGGTGCGGCCCTGATGGTGGGCCAGGGTCTGGCTCTCGGCGGCGAGGGTTGGCGGGGCGATCTCGCGGCCCTCGGCCTCGCTCTCGCCTTCGCCTTCCAGCTCGTCAATCTCCGGAGCTACCCGCGCGAACAGCTCTTGCCCGCCTTCGCCTTCGCGGGTCTCCTCACCGGAGCCGTCCTCGTGTTCCTGCGCGGCAATCTCCTCGCCCTGCCGCCGGCCGACCTCGCGCTCGGCCTCCTCCTCGGCCTCGTGCAGATGACGGTGCCGACCATCCTCATGGTCTGGACGGCGCGCTGGCTCACCGCGGTCGAGATCGCCCTCCTTTCGCTCCTCGACACCGTCTTGAACCCGTTCTGGGTCTTCCTCTTCGTGGGCGAGGCACCGACCCCGCTCGCGCTCGTGGGCGGTGCCATCATCCTCGCCGCGGTGGTCGTCGCGGTCGTCCGGCGGCCCGACACCTCTCAGACGGGCCGATCGGGCCGGTAGGGCGAGAGATCGAGCCCCGGGTCGCGGCCGGCGACGAGGTCGGCCACGATGCGGCCGGTGAGCGGGCCCAGGGTCAGCCCGATGTGCTGGTGGCCGAAGGCGAGCCAGAGATTGGCCGTGGCGGGGCTCGGGCCGATCACCGGCAGGCTGTCGGGCAGGGTCGGTCGGCAGCCCTGCCACTCGGACAGGATCTCGCCCGAAAGGCCCGGCAACAGCCGTTGCGCCAGCGGCACGAGCCGGCGGATGCGGCGATAGTCGGGCGGCGCCCAGGGGCTCGCGAGCTCGACCCCGCCCGTGATCCGGATGCCCGACGCCATGGGCGCCATCACGAAGCCGTGCTCGCAGGAATAGACCGGCCGGCCGAGGGTCCTCTCGGGGTGCGGCAGCATCACGTGATAGCCGCGCTCGGCATCGAGCGGCAGCCGCGTACCACCGAGTGCCGCGAGGCGCTTGGAGAAGGCGCCGGCCGCGAGCACCACGCCGTCGACCGGAAGCGGTCCGGCGCTCGTGCCGACCGTCACGATGCGCGAGCCTTCGAAGGCGAAGCCCTCGGCCTCGGCCCGAAGATACGTCCCGCCCCGCTCGAGGAAGCCGCGGGCGATGCCCTGCACATAGGCGCAGGGGTCGAGGAGGTAACGATTGTCGGTGATCAGGAGGCCGGCAACGAGGTCCCGGGCGAGGGCGGGCTCGAGGGTGCGCAGATCGGCGGCCTCCAGGAGCTCGTAGCGGCGGCCGAACCGGTCCCAGAAGCGGCGGTCCGTCGCCGTCGCGTCGAGGAGCGTCTTCTTCGAGCGCGCAACCTTGAGCCAGCCGCCCGAGCGGACGAGCTCACCCAGGCCGCATTCCTGGATCACGAGGTCGTGGGCCCGATCGCAGCGCTCGGTCAGGGCGGCGATCGCGGCCGCCGCGGCCTCGACCCGGCGCGGCCGGCAGGCGAGGGCGAAGCGGAGGAGCCAGGGGAGGAGCCGTGGCAGATAGGCCCAGCGGAGCGCGAGCGGGCTCGTCCGGTCCAGGAGAAGGGCCGGCACCTTGCGCAACAGGCCGGGCGTGCCGACCGGGCTGACCGAGCCCTGGCTGATCACCCCGGCATTGCCGAAAGACGTGCCGGTGCCGGGCTCGCGCGGGTCGATCAGCGTCACTCGGTGCCCGTCGCGCTGCAGGAAGAAGGCACACGCGGTACCGACGATACCGGCACCGATCACCGCGATCCGAAGACCCTCGCCCATGCTCCCTCCCCGCGCGACCCGGGTCGGCTTGACGGCCCGGAGCCGAGCGGTCAAGCGCGCTCGCCGAAGCCCGCTCGACGCCGCGGCCTCCGCGGGCTATGCGGCGCCCCGCCGCCACGGGCGAGGTCGATGGTCACCCTGCCACAGTTGCGCGACGTCTGGCGCGACGCTCTGCGGGAGGCCCTGGTGCACGGGCCGCTGCGCGTCCTGCCGCTCGAGCGGCGGCGGGCGATCGACCGGCGGCTCCGCGGGCGAGAGGAGGCCCGCCGGCTCGCGGGTGCGGACGCAGCGATCGTCTCCTACGGCAAGAGCGGGCGGACCTGGCTCCGGGTCATGCTCTCGCGCGTGTACACGCTGCGGCACGGCCTGCCCGAAGGGCTGATGCTCGAGTTCGACAATCTGCACCGCCGCGCACCTGCGATCCCGCGGCTCCTCTTCACCCACGGCAACTACATCCGCGACTGGACCGGCGAGTGGACGAGCCGGCGGCATTTCCGGGGCGTGCGCACGGTGCTCTTGGTGCGCCACCCCTGCGACATCGCCGTCTCCCAGTATCACCAGTGGCGGCATCGGATGCGGCCGTGGAAGACGGTGCTCAACCGCTACCCGCCGCCCGGCAGCCCGGTGTCCATCGAGGATTTCGTGCTCGATCCGGCCGTCGGGCTGCCGGCGATCCTCGACTGGCTCGAGCTGTTCGAGCGCGAGCTGCCCGCGATCCCCGATCACCTGTTGCTCCGCTACGAGGACCTGCGGCGCGATACCGTGGGCGAGCTCCGCCGCCTGCTCGACTTCCTCGGCACACCCGCGAGCGATGCCGAGATCGAGGCGGCCGTGGCCTTCGCCCGGCTCGACAACATGCGTCGGCTCGAGGCCCAGGGCGCGCTCCGCTTCACGGGCATCCGCGGCCGGCCGCGCGATCCCGCCGATCCGCGCAGCTTCAAGACCCGCAAGGGTGCGGTCGGCGGCTGGCGGGACGAACTCGGACCCGAGGCGGCGGCCAGGCTCGAGACCCGGCTGCGGGCGCGCGGACCGCTACCCTTCGGCTACGGGCTCGAGGCGGCGCCGGCGCCGGCTTGAAGCCCGCCCTCGGGCGACAGCGGCAGGACGAGGCAGCTCGTCGCCCCGTGGGCGTAGAGCCGGCCGTCGGCCACCCCCACGAGCCGGCCCTCGGCGGTGGCGAGCCGCCTGCCGGCGTGAACGATCGCGGCCTCGGCCCGGACCGGCCCGTTCTCCTCGCGCAGCGGGCGGACGTAGCGGATCGACAGCTCGGTCGTCGTGTAGCTCACACCGGCCGGCAAGACGCTCAGGACCGCGCAGCCGAGCGCGCTGTCGAGCAGGGTGGCGCCCCAGCCGCCGTGCACGGTGCCATGGAGATTGTAGACGAAGGGCCCCGGTCGGCCCTCGAAGGCCACCCGTCCGCGCTCGACCGCGACCAGGCGGAAGGCGAGCGTCGTGGCGATCGGCGCCATCGGCAGGCGACCGTCGAGCAGCATGCGCAGGAGCTCGAGGCCGTCGTGGCGGTGCAGAAGGGCGGGTTCGAGTACCGGCGCGCCGCCGGCCCTGTCGGCCGTCGGGGCCGGATCGGGCGGGCTCACGCCGAGAAGGCCGGGATGCCGGTCTGGGCGCGGCCGAGGATCAGGGCATGGATGTCGTGCGTACCCTCGTAGGTGTTCACGGCCTCGAGATTGAGAACGTGGCGGATGACATGGTACTCGTCGGCGATTCCGTTGCCGCCGTGCATGTCGCGGGCGAGGCGGGCGATCTCGAGCGCCTTACCGCAATTGTTGCGCTTGACGAGCGAGACGGCCTCGGGCGCGGCGCGGCCCTCGTCCATGAGCCTACCGACGCGGAGGGCCGCCTGCAGGCCGAGGGCGATTTCGGTCTGCATGTCGGCGAGCTTCTTCTGAATGAGCTGGTTGGCGGCGAGCGGCCGGCCGAACTGGCGGCGTTCCAGGGTGTAACGGCGGGCGGCGTGCCAGCAGAACTCGGCGGCGCCCATGGCCCCCCAGGCGATGCCGTAGCGAGCGCGGTTGAGGCAGCCGAAGGGGCCCTTGAGGCCCTTGACGTTGGGCAGGAGGTTCTCCTCGGGGACGAAGACCTCGTCCATCACGATCTGACCGGTGGTCGAGGCCCGGAGGCTGAACTTGCCCTCGATCGCCGGGGTCGAGAGGCCCTTCGCCCCCCGCTCGACGACGAAGCCGCGGATCTCGCCGGCATCGTCCTTGGCCCAGACGACCGCGAGGTCGCAGATCGGCGCGTTGGTGATCCAGGTCTTGGTGCCGGACAGGCTGAAACCGCCCGCGACCTTGCGGGCACGAGTGCGCATCCCGCCCGGATCGGAGCCGTGGTCGGGCTCGGTCAGGCCGAAGGCACCGACGAGCTCGCCCTTGGCGAGGGCGGGCAGCCAGCGGCGGCGCTGGCGCTCGTCGCCATAGGCCCAGATCGGGTACATGACGAGCGAGGACTGGACGCTCATGGCCGAGCGGAAGCCCGAATCGACCCGCTCGATTTCGCGCGCGATGAGGCCGTAGGCGACGTAGGACCCGCCCGCGCAGCCATACTCCTCGGGCAGGGTGGAGCCGAGGAAGCCGAGCTCGCCGAGCTCCTCGAAGATCGCCCGATCGAAACGCTCGTGGCGGAACGCCTCGAGGATGCGCGGCATCAGCCGTTCCTGGGCGTAGTCGCGCGCCACCTCGACGATCTGTCGCTCCTCGGGGGCGAGCTGGTCGGCGAGCGCCAGCGGGTCGGCCCAGTCGAACGCCGCCCGGGAGGTGGATGGGGTGCCCGCCTGCTCCGCCCGCGCCTGCATCGCCGTCCTCCGCTGCTCCGGCTCCACGCTGCCGTGGCGGCAGAGATAGACCGGCGACCGCTCCCCGTCATCCCGCCCGTCGGGGCGGCCCCCTAGCGGTCCGGCGCGAGGCTTCCCACGAAACCGCGTTGGCCGGGCGGGCGGGAGACCCAGAGGAACTCGCCCTCGCGGTCGATTACCGCTTCGATCTCCTCGCGGGTGGCCAACGGTCCGATCGTACCGAACCGCTCGCGGACCGGGTCGGCCTCGACGAACCAGAAACCCTGGTCGCGGCAATAGACGATGAAGCGGGTAGGCATCGCACCGGGCCCGTCGATCTCGCGGGTCACGGTGAAGGCGCGCGCTTTCGAGCACAGCTGCTCGAGGCCGCTCATGTTCACGAGCGTCCAGACCGGTCGCATCTGGCGATGGTCGATCGCTTCCGCGATCGCGTAAGTCCGGCTCGGATCGCGCGGCCGCTCGACCCGCGGGGGCGAGCTCGGCTCGCGCGTGTGGCGCAGGAGCAGCCAGCCGCCGACACCACCGACGGCGAGCAGTCCCACGAGGAGCAGGATCGGGCCGCCGGCACCGCGGCGACGGGCAGCGGCCTTGCCCGGACGCGGGGCGCGGGCGCGCTGCGGGCCGCCGCTCGCGGCTGCTGGCGGGCCTGGCGGTTTGCCACGGGCCGGTCGGTCGTCGGGCGCCGCCTCGCCACCCGGTGCCGGGGGCGGTGCCGGCCCGGGCGCCGGTGCCGCTGCCGATCGAGGAGGCGCCGCGACCTCCGCTCGCGGCCGGGCGGCCCGCGCCTGGGCCGCGTCGCGCGCTTCGGGCGCCTTCGGCCCATCCAGAGTACGCGTTTCGCCCGCCATGCCGACACCCGCCGACCCGATCGCCCATCGCCGGCGGTCTGCCACGGGCCGGGTTGAGGAAGTGTCAACGGCGCTCGGCGCTCGTGCCCTCACCGTACCGGTAGCAGAGCCAATAGGCGAGGGCGACGAGCCCGCCGCCGCCCATCACGTTGCCGGCGGTCACCGGGACGAGGTTGGCGAGAAGCCCGCCGACGCCCACGCCCTCCACACCGTGCAGCATGGCCACCGGCAGAAAGTACATGTTGGCGATCGAATGTTCGAAGCCCAGGGCCACGAACGCCGAGATCGGGAAGACGATCGCGAGGATCTTGCCGGCCACCTCGCGGGCCGCGAAGGAGAGCCAGACCGCCATACAGACCAGCAGGTTGCAGAGCACGCCGCGGAAGAAGGCCGCGGTCGGATCGAGCCCGGCCTTGGCCCGGGCGATCGCGGCCGCCGTCTCGAGCACGCGGCCTTGGCCGAGCGCGAGGCCGTCCGCCAGCCACACGAGAAGGGCGGTGCCGAGCGCGCCCGCGAAATTGCCGCAATAGACGATCGTCCAGTTGCGGGCGAGCTCGGCGAACCGGATGCGGCCGTCGACCCAGGCCATGACGAGGAGATTGTTGCCGGTGAAGAGCTCGGCCCCCGCGATCACCACCATGACGAGGCCGAGCGAGAACGCGATCCCGCCGAGCCAGCGCGCCGGGCCGAATCCCATGCCGTGGTCGGTCGCTACGAGGGTGAAGAGCATCGCTCCGAGCGCGATGAAGGCCCCGGCCAGGACGCCGAGGGTGAAGGTCTGCAGGGCCGGCAGCCGGGCCTTGGCCACGCCGGCGCGTTCCACCCGCTCGGCGATCTGGGGCGGCGCATAAGCGTCGATCTCGAGGGTCTCGGGCAGCCGGGCGGTCGGTGCTGTCGGTCGGTCCAAGGCGTGCGCTCCTCCTGCTGCTCGGGCGGGTCGCTCGGCGGCTTCTGCCGGCCTTCAGGGAGAGGCCGCCGGCAGCTCCCTCCCGAGCTCGGCGAGCACCGCCCGCAACCGGTCCGGATAATCGGTGATGAGCCCGTCCACGCCCAGCGCCACGAGCTCGCGCATCCGCTCCGGCTCGTTGACGGTCCAGGGCAGGACGAGCAGGCCGTGGTCCCGGGCGCGGCGGAGCTCGGCCGGGTCGAGGTCGCCGTGGAAGGGCGACCAGACCCGGCAGCCGGCGGCGACCACGAGCCGCGACACGCTGTTTCCGTGCTCTGCGAGCCGGAGCCCGGCGGTCCAGGAGCCGTCGGCCAGGTTGTCGAGCCAGCGCTGGCGGGCGGTCAGACACGCGGTCGACAGCTCCGGGGCGAGGCGCTGGACCGCGCGCAGCGTTCGCCAGTCGAAACTCTGCACGGTGCTGCGCTCGAGAAGGCCGAGCCGGCGGAGCTCGCCCACGAGGAGCTCGGCGAAGCGCTCCGGCGGGGGCGCCAGCTCCGGCCGGTCCGGGCGCAGCTTGGTCTCGAGGTTCAAGCGCACGCCCCGGGCACCGCGGGCCTCCAGGAGCGCGGCGAGCTCGCCGAGGGTCGGCATCCGTTCGCCGTCGACCGGCAGCTGCTCCGGCCATTGGCCGGCGTAGCGGCTCTTCGGGTCGAGCCGGCCGATGTCGAAACGGCGCAACAGGGCCGCGTCGAGCGCGTGCACCGCCGGCCCCGGGGCGGTGAGCCAGCGGCCGTCGAGGCCGCGGACCTTGGCCGGGTCGAGCTCGAGGTCGTGGCCGATCAGCAGCACCTCGTCGCGGCTCACGACGAGATCGAGCTCGAGGGTGGTCACTCCGATCGCGAGTGCGCGGCCGAATGCGGCGAGGCTGTTCTCCGGCGCGAGACCGCGGCCCCCTCGATGCGCCTCGAGGTCGAACGCCGCGGCCGCCGTCGTAGCCGTCACCACCGCCAGCGCCAGCACTCCCGGCCACCGGCGGGTGCGCGGCGCGCGATGTCGTGGTCTCAATCCCGTCCGCGCTTTCTGGTAGAGCGAAGCCAGCCAGCCCAGGGACACTCGCGGCATGTCGCTCATCGATGCCTTCCTCGCCTGCGGGATCCGCGAGCCGGCCGTCTTCGACGACGCCGATGCCGCGGTCGCGCGGATCACGGCCCTCTACGAGGCCGCCGTCGGCCGGCTCGAGGCGGCGTTCGCGCGCTATGTTCGGGGCGAGCCGCCGAGCGGGCCGGTGGACGCCTTCTACCCGTTCGTGGGCGTGCGGGTCACTCCCAAGGACCTCGTGCTCGACGGCAGGCTGGCCTACGGCGTCCTGCACGAGCCGGGGCTCTACGGCACCACGCTTACCCGGCCGGCCCTGTTCGCCGACTATTACCGGACTCAACTCGGCATCCTGATCGCCAACCACAAGGTGCCGGTAGTGGTCGGGATCTCGCGCCGGCCGATCCCGCTGCCGTTCGTGATCGAGGAGGCCACGGCCGGGCTCGACGCCGCCCGGGCCCACGACCTCCAGTACCACTTCCCGATGCCCGATCTCTCGATGACCGACGACGCCATCGCCAACGGCACCTGGCGACCGGCCCCGGGCGAGCCGGCACCGCTCGCGCTCTTCACGGCGGAGCGGGTCGACTATTCGCTCGCCCGGCTCCTGCACTACACCGGCACCCGGCCGGAGTGGTTCCAGCGCTTCGTGCTGCTGACCAACTATCAGCGCTACGTCGACCATTTCGTCGAGCTCGGCCGTCGCCTGGTGCGGGAGGGAACCGAGTACGAGCGGCTGGTCGAGCCGGGCAACGTGGTGACGCCGCCCGAGCCGGGCAACGGCGAGCCGCCGCGCCATCTGCCGCAGATGCCGGCCTACCACCTGGTGCGGCGCGACGGGCGCGGCGTGACCCTCGTCAACATCGGCGTGGGTCCCTCGAATGCCCGCACCATCACCGACCATCTGGCCGTGCTGCGGCCGCATTGCTGGCTGATGCTCGGCCACTGCGCCGGGCTGCGGCGCAGCCAGCGGCTCGGCGACTATGTGCTGGCCCACGGCTATGTCCGCGAGGATCACGTGCTCGACCAGGAGGTGCCGGCCTTCGTCCCGATCCCGCCGATCGCCGAGATCCAGGTGGCGCTCCAGCAGGCGGTGGCGACCGTGACCGGGCTGTCGGGCATCGACCTCAAGACGCGGATGCGAACGGGCACGGTGGCGACCACCGCCAACCGCAACTGGGAGCTGCGCTACGACGAGCTGTTCGAGCGGCTCAACCAGAGCCGGGCGATCGCGGTCGACATGGAGAGCGCCACCATCGCCACCAACGGCTTCCGCTTCCGGGTGCCCTACGGAACCCTCTTGTGCGTCTCGGACAAGCCGCTGCACGGGGAGATCAAGCTCAAGGGCATGGCCAACGCCTTCTACCGCGAGCGGGTCGAGCAGCATCTCTTGATCGGCCTCGAGGCGATCAGGATCCTGCGTGAACAGGGCCCGGACCGGCTCCACTCGCGCAAGCTCCGGAGCTTCGACGAGCCCGCCTTCCGCTGAGCGGCCGAGCCGACCACCGCCGGTCGGCCGCGGGGCTCGGCGCGGGGCCGTGTGCCCGGGAGGACCCGCGCCGGCTCAAGAGCCGCCGCCCATCGCCGCCACCAGGAGCTCCGCCGCTCGGGTCCACAAGCCGTCGCGGCTGTCGGCGAAGGCGAGCAGTGCCGCGATGCAGCCGACCGCTACGAGCGAGCCCAGGAGCGCGTACTCGATGGCCGTGGCCGCGCGTCGATCGTCGAGGAGCCTCGAGAAGATCCGAGCGAATACGCCCATCGCGAGCCCTCCACCGCCCGCGATCGAGCCTAGCAGCTTGCGGTTGAGCAACCGTTAAGCCGCCGCCGCGAGCCGAGTGCCGACCGAAGCTGCCGCTTCGCGGAGGAGGCCCGGCCCGGCGTCGGGACGGTGCATGCCGTCGGCCAGCCGGCGCCGCCACAGCCTCGCACCGGGCTGGCCGTTGAAAAGCCCGAGCATGTGCCGGGCGATCGCCTTGAGCGGTACACCCTCGGCCGCTCGGGCGGCGGCGTAGGCCGCCATCGCCTCGACCACCGCCTGCCGCTCGAGGGGCGGCGGCGGGCCGAATGCCACCGTCTCGAAGGCCCGCAGGCTCCACGGGTCCTCGTAGGCCCGCCGGCCGATCATCACCCCGTCCGCCCAGGCGAGTGCCGCGGCCACCTGCGCCGGCTCGCGCAGGCCCCCGTTGAGGACGATCCGCAGCCCGGGGAAGCTCGCCGCCACGGCGCGCACGAGCTCGTGACGCAAGGGCGGGATCTCGCGGTTCTCCTTGGGGCTCAGGCCCTGGAGCCAGGCCTTGCGGGCGTGCACGATCACGGTCCGGCACCCGGCCGCCACGATCGCGTCGAGGAAGCGCAGGAGGCAATCGGGCTCGGGCGCGTCGTCGATACCGATCCGGCACTTCACGGTGACCGGGACGCGAACCGCCGCCCGCATCGCCGCCACGCAGTCGCCGACCAGCGCCGGTTCGGCCATCAGGCAGGCGCCGAAGCGCCCCTTCTGCACTCGATCCGAGGGGCAACCGCAGTTGAGGTTCACCTCGTCGAAGCCGGCTTCCTCGGCGAGGCGGGCGCAGCGGGCGAGCTCGGCAGGATCGCTGCCGCCGAGCTGGAAGGCGACCGGCCGTTCGGCCGGATCGTGAGCGAGGTGGCGCGCCACGTCGCCCCAGAGGAGCGCGCCGGTCGTGACCATCTCGCTGTAGAGCCGGGTGCGCGGCGCGATCAGCCGGTGGAAGTACCGGCAGTGCCGGTCCGTCCAGTCCAGCATCGGGGCGACGCAGAGGCGGTGCGGGGAGGGCTCCATCCGCCCTGCAGATGGGCCCGGAGACGTCTCGGGTCCAGTCGGTGGCCCTCCGAGATGCCGCACCGCGCGGAGCCCTCGCGTCGACCGCCCCGGGGCCCGGCGGCGGTTGCGCGACGGGCTCAGACCGGCCGCAGATGCGGCGGCCAGCGGCTCGGCCCGCCGGTCGGAGCCTCGCCGGGCGCCGGCGAGGGCGGCGAGGGACGGCCGGCGGGCACCTCGGGCGACCCGGGCTCCGGCGTCGACCGCTCCGACCCCGGGGCCGACGGCTCCGGCTCGGCCTCGTCGGCAGTGGCGGGCCCGGCGCGCAGCCGCGGCGGCGGCCAGGGCAGCGGCTCTGCCGCGCGCTCGGCCTCGCTGCCGGCCTCGTTCTCGATCTCGAGGGGACCGCGCGGGCGCGGCGCGTCGGGCCGCCAGGGAACGGTCGGCGGCACCGGCCAGTTCTGGTAGCCGGCCTTCTCCCAGAGCTCGCGCTCCTCCTCTTCGAGGTTCGCGAGCAGGTCCTCGACCGCCTCGGCTTCGCCGCGCGGACCCTTGCCCGGCGGGCCCAACGGGTCGTCCTCGACGCCGCTGCCCGGCAGCGGCCGGAGGATGCCGAGGCCCTTGAGCGCCCAACCGATGTTGCGCAGATCGCCGTCTTCGAGCGAGCGCTCGACGGCCGCCAGGAGCAGCCGGCGCAGCCGCTCGACCCGCGCCTCGGGCGGCTCGGCCGCCAGACGTTCGTAGTGCCGGCGCAGCTCGACGATCCCGGGGTCGACCTTGATCGCCGCCTCGATCTCGAGGCGCGGCAGGCCGGTGATCTCGGCGAGAAGGGCCGTGGATTCGCCGTCGCTCGCGAGGCGAGCGATGCGACGGCGGTCGAGCTCCGGGGGCGGTGGGGTCTTGCTCATGTCCCGGGAGATAGGAGCATGAGCCTATAATGTCAACATAAACCTACAATTGGGTCGCCCAACACCCTCCTCCCGCGAACCCCCGCCGGCCCGGATCACTCGAGCGTCGCGAGCCCCTGGGAATGGGTGGGCGCTGCCGGCTCGCCGGCAGCGGTCGGCACCGGCGGCAGCGGTGTGAGCCCGAGCCGGCGGAAGGCGTTGGTGATCGGGTAGCGACGGTCGCGGCCGAACGCCTTGCGGGTGATTTTGACGCCCGGCGGGGCCTGCCGGCGCTTGTACTCGGCGAGATCGAGCAGGTTCGAGACGCGCCGGACCTCCTCGGCCGGCAGGCCGCGCGCGACGAGCTCGGCCGGGCTGAGATCCTCTTCCACGAGGCCTTCGAGGATGCGGTCGAGGAGCGGATAGGGCGGCAGGCTGTCCTCGTCCTTCTGGTTGGGTCGGAGCTCGGCCGAGGGCGGCTTGTCGATCACCCGCTCGGGGATCGGTGCCGCGGCCGGCCCGAGCGCGCCTTCGGGCCGGACACGATTGCGCCAGCGGGCGAGCTCGAACACGGTCGTCTTGTAGACGTCCTTGAGCACCGAGTAGCCGCCGCACATGTCGCCGTAGAGCGTGGCGTAGCCGACCGACATCTCGGACTTGTTGCCGGTGGTGAGCACCATCGGCCCCAGCTTGTTGGAGACCGCCATCAACAGGACGCCGCGGATCCGGGATTGGATGTTCTCCTCGGTCGTGTCGGGCGGCAGCCCTTCGAAAAGGGGGGCGAGCATCGTCGCGAAGGCGGCCACCGCGGGTTCGATCGGGATCGTATCGAGGCGGATGCCGAGCCGGCGGGCGACCTCGGCGGCGTCCTCGAGGCTCTCCCTCGAGGTGTAGCGCGAGGGCATCATGAGCGCCCGGACCCGCCAGGAGCCGAGCGCGTCGACCGCGACCGCGGCCGAGACGGCCGAATCGATGCCGCCGGAGAGCCCGAGCACGACGCCCGGGAAGCGGTTCTTCTCCACGTAATCGTGCAGGCCGAGCATCATCGCCCGCCAGATCGCCTCGAGCCGTTCCGGCGGGCGCTCGATCCGGCCCTTCTCGGCCGGGACCCAGCCCTCGCCCTCGGCTCTCCAGCGGGTGAGCAGGAGGTCGGGGGCGAAGGCGCGTGCCTGGGCCACGAGGTTGCGCCGGGCGTCGAGGGCGAAGGAGGCGCCGTCGAAGACGAGCTCGTCCTGGCCCCCCACGAGATTGACGTAGAGGAGTGGCAGCCCGGTCTCGGTCACCCTGGCAACCGCGAGCTGCAGGCGCTGGTCGGGCTTGTCGCGCTCGAAGGGCGAGCCGTTGATCACGAGGAGGAGCTCGGCGCCGGACTCCGCGAGGCCCTCGGCCACGTCCTCCACCCACATGTCCTCGCAGATCATGAGGCCGAGGCGCACGAGGCTGCCGTCCCGCCGGCGCAGCGGCACGGGCCCCGGCACCGGGCCGGGCTCGAACACCCGCTTCTCGTCGAAGACGCCGTAGTTCGGCAGCGCGTGCTTGGCCCGCCAGGCCTCGATCCGGCCGTTGGCGAGCAGGGCCGCGGCGTTGTGCAGCCGGCCCCGGTCTCGCCAGGGGGCGCCGAGCACGACCGCCGGACCGCCGTCGGCCGTCTCGGCCGCGAGGCGCGAGAGCGCGTGGCGGGCATGGTCGGTGAGCGCCGGCTTGAGTACGAGGTCTTCGGGCGGGTAGCCGATCGTCACGAGCTCGGGGAAAACGACGAGCTCGGCGCCCAGCGCCGCCGCTTCGGCCCGGGTCCGACGCAGGAGCTCGAGATTGCCCTCGAGGTCTCCCACCGTCGGGTCGACCTGGGCCAGGGCGATCGTCAAGGGCTCGCTCAAGAGATGCCTCCGCAACGGTGCAGCGCCGAGGCTAGCGGCTCCCGCCGGTCGCCGCGAGGGCCGTGACGCGGGGCCGCAGCCGTGGCATCCGGAAGGGCGGGGCGCGCACGGCAGGGAGGCCCGCCATGGTCGACGACGCTCGCCACGGCCGACGCGACGCGCGCGGCGGTTGGATCCCGGCACGTCCGGTCGAGTACCCGGCGGTGTTCGTCTGGCCGCCACGCCCGCGGGCCCTGCCACGCTGGCTCTTGGGCCTGCCGGGCTACCTCTTTCCCTGGAACGCGTTCTACGCGCTCGTGGCGCTCGCCTCTTGGCTGTGGCTCACCCCCTCGGCCGAGACGCTGCGGACCCTGGAGCCCGGCTGGATCCTCCTCCTGGTCCTGCGCAACTCGACCCTGACGCTCCTCTTCTTCGGCGCGTTCCATCTCCGGCTCTACGTCCGCCGCGCCCAGGGCATCGCCTACAAGTTCGATCCGCGCTGGCCGTCGCAGGGCAGCCGCGCGTTCCTGTTCGCCGACCAGACGCTCGATAATCTGGTCTGGACCTTCGCGAGCGGGGTGCCGATCTGGACGGCCTACGAGGTCTTCACCCTCTGGGCCTGGGCCAATGGCTGGATCCTGGGTCTCGATCCGGCAGCGCATCCCGTCTGGACAGCGGCCGTGCTGCTCGCGATCCCGCTCTTGCGCGAGGTTCATTTCTACGCCGTGCACCGGCTGCTCCACTGGCCGCCCCTCTACCGCCTCGCGCATCGAGTCCACCATCTCAACACCAATCCCGGGCCCTGGTCCGGGCTCGCCATGCATCCGGTCGAGCATCTGTTCTACTTCTCGGGTGTCCTGTTCCACTGGATCCTGCCGTCGCACCCGGTACACGCCCTCTTCCACCTGGTGCACGCGGGCCTGTCGCCCGCTCCGGGCCATGTCGGCTTCGATCGGTTGGTCCTCTCCGACGATCGGACCTTCGAGCTCCCTTGCTGGGCGCATTGGCTCCATCACCGCTACTTCGAGTGCAACTATGCGGACGGCACGATCCCGCTCGACCGCTGGTTGGGGACCTTCCACGACGGCACGGTCGAGGGTCAGCGGGCCCTCGAGGCCCGCCTCGCACGCCGGCGGACCGCTCGGGCGACCGGCGCGGGCCCGGCCCGGACGGGCGGTGGCTCGCGATCGGCGCCTCGAGGCTCCACGCCTTCGAAGCGAACGGCTTGACGCTCGGCTCGCGCGGTGGTCCGCTCGGGCTCCGGACGAGCGGCGGCCGCAGCGGAAATCGGGCCGATGGCAACGAAGCCCGGTGACGGGCCGGCACGACGCCTAGGGGCGCTCCTGGCGCTCGCGAGCCTGCCAGCGGTCGCAGCCGGCCTGTTCCTCGCAGCCCAGGCCTATCGCGAGGGGCGGGCCGGGTTCCTGGCCGAGCTCGAAGCGCGGGCCCGCGAGCACGGGGGCGTCCTCGAGGCGCTGCTCGACGGTCCTCTCGACGCCGAGGCCCCGGCGGAGCCCGGAGCGCGTGACGTGGCCGGCTCGATCGAGCGGGCGCGGGCGCTCGTGGCGGTGCTCGACTGGCCGGCCGGGGCGGTCCGGCTCCTCCAGGTACAGAGCGCGGGCGACATCGGGCCGGTCGACGGATCCGTGGCCGAGCCCGTCTGGCGGCGGCCGATCGGTCGAAGCGGGCTCCTCCTCGAGCATCGGGTCGAGGCTGGTGCGGTGCGCCGAGCAGGGCTCGCCGCCGCCGCACCTTGGATCCTCGCGAGCGTGGCGCTGGCCGCCGTGGCGGGACTCGCGTACCTGTTGATCCGCCGCCGCATCCTGGCACCGGCCCTGGCCGCTCTGGACGGGCTGGTCGCGGCGGCCGAGGGCCGGCCGGTGGCCGGGGACCGTGGCGACGGCTGGGCCCGGCCCTGGCTCGAGGAGGGGGTGCGGGCGGCCCGCGTCCGGGCCGAGCGACTGGCCGCGGCCGAGGCGGCCGAGGCCCCGCTCGTCGCCGCGATCGAGGCGCTCGAGGAGGGGGTGGCGCTGGTCGCGGCCGACGGGCGGCTCTTGCTCGTCAACACCGCCTTCGAGCGCGTCCTCGCGGGGTCGGGCGTCGGCCGGCCCGCGATCGGGCGGCCGCTCGAGCCGGCGATGCGGGCGGCGCTCGCGGGGCTCGCCGGTGCGCGCGAGCTCGCCCTCGCCTCGGGCGACCGGCTGATCCTCCTGCCCGCGCCAGCGGATGCCGTGTCGGCGAGCGAGCCCCCGTCCCGCCGGGAGGCCCCGCCCGCGGGGCCGGTCGCCGGGCCCCGGCTCGCCTCGATGGTGCAGGAGGTGGCCGAGGCCCTGGCCCAGGTCGCCCGGCAGGCCCTCCTCCTCCACGAGCTGACCGCCGAGCCCGCTGTCCGGGCCCGTGCGGAACAGCTCCGGCGGGCGGCCGAGCGCTGTACCCGAGCGATCGCGCCGCTCCTGGCACCGCCGCGCCGGCCCCGGCCGACCGCGGTCGCCCTCGACCGGCTGCTCGAGCCGCGGCTCGAGCGACTGCGACGGGCGGGGGTCGAGGTCGTGGCCGGGATCGCCCCGAGCCTGCCGCCGGTCGCCGCCGATCCAGACCGGCTCGCCGACCTGCTCGACGGGCTCGTGACTTCGGTGGTGCCGGCGCCCGGGGCCGAGGAACCGGTCCGGCTGCGCCTGCGGCTGCGGCGCGGCGGTGCCGGCCTCCGGCTCGAGCTCGAGCGGCTCGGGGCCGAGGAGAGCGGGCGCGTGCCGGGGCTCGCGCTCCTCGAGCATCGGGCCCGTGAGCTCGGTGCGACGCTCGCCTGCGAGCCCGGTCCCGCGGGTGGCCGGCTGTTGCGGCTCGATCTGCCCCTCGAACTACCGCGGCCCGCGGAGGCCGCGCCTGGCCGCCTGCTCGTGGTCGAGGGCGGCCGCGGCGCCGCCTGAACCAGCGCCCTCACCCCTCCGGCTCCTCCGGCCGGTAGAGGCAACCGCCGCCGCGCACGGTCCGGATCAGCGCGGGATGCGAGGGATCGGCCTCGATCTTGCGCCGGAGCCGAGTGATCCGCTTGTCGATGCTGCGGTCGAACGGCTCCTCGCCGCGCCCCGGGACGAGGCCGAGGAGCTCGTCGCGCGAGAACACCCCGTCGGGACGGGCGAGGATGGCACCCGACAAATCGCGTTCGGTGACGGTCGGGCGCTGGAGCTCCCGTCCCTCGAGGTCGCGCAGGCGGCCGTTCCGGGGCTCGTCGAGCAGCCGGCCGAGGCGCACCGTGCCGGGCGGCAGGACCCGACTCGGCGGCCCGGGCACGAAGCGCGGCGGCATCGGGAAGAGCCGTCACTCGACGGCCGCGAGCCTCGAGCAGCCGGCTGCTTCCCCCCGGGGGGAAGCCCGTCCGCTTCGCCGATCGATGCGAGACCGGCGCACGGCAGCGGATCGAAACAGCACCGGGCGTGTCTGCGAGCCGGCTTTCAGCCGAAGTGTCGCCCGCGACCGCGTCCACCCTTTCGATCCTGCGCCGGCTCGGTTCGTTCCGGGCACCGCTCGGCCCGCGCCGGCGCGCGGGCTCGTCGACCGCTCGCGGCGCGTGGCGCTGGTGGGCCGCGACGACGCGCTTTCGGCCGATCTCGACCTGTCGCGCGGAGAGCTCGCGGCCGCGCTTGGGACCGCCCTCGGAACCGCGGCGGGGATACTGCTCCTGTTCGGCCGCACCTGGCCGCGCCTCGCCGCGGGAGACCGGCTCCACGCCGCCCGCCGGCTCGCGGGGCCCGACCGAGAGGCTCGGCCGCGGGGAGGCCGATGCGATCGTGACCGACGTGCGGATGCCCGAGCTCGACGGGCCGGCGCCGCTCCGGCAGGTGCGGCGGGAGGATCGTGATCGCCACGGGTGACGCGCCGAGCGCCGAGGTCGGCAACCTCGCCCGCGAGGCTGGTCTGTCGGTGCTCGGGAGGTCGCTCGACCTCGAGCTGTTGGAGGCCCGCTCGCGGGATCTCCTGGCCACACCGACGGCGAGCGCCGGCGCGGCCCGAGGCGTGGAGGCGAGCTAGAGCGGACGCCGGATCAGCCGAGCGAGCTCGCCCACGAGCCCGCGGCGGAAGGCGAGCACGCAGGCCACGAAGATGCAGCCCTGGACGATCGTCACCCAATGACCGAGGCCGGCCAGATAATTCTGCAGCGAGACCACGACCGCGGCACCCACCACCGGCCCGAACACCGTGCCGAGCCCGCCCACGAGCGCCATGAGCACGACCTCGCCGGACATGGTCCAGTGCACGTCGGTGAGGCTCGCGAGCTGGAACACGATCGCCTTGGTGCCGCCCGCCGTACCGGCGAGGGCGGCCGAGAGGACGAAAGCGGCGAGCTTGTAGCGATCGGTATCGTAGCCGAGCGAGATCGCCCGCGGCTCGTTCTCGCGGATGGCCTTCAAGACCTGGCCGAAGGGCGAGTGGATCGTTCGGTAGATCAGGAGGAAACCGCCGAGGAAGACGGCGAGCACGACCCAGTACATGGCGAGGTCGTGCGACAGGTCGAGAAGGCCCAGGAGCCGGCCGCGCGGGATCGCCTGGATGCCGTCCTCGCCGCCCGTGAACGGCGCTTGGAGGTAGAAGAAGTAGAGCATCTGCGCGAGGGCGAGCGTGATCATCGCGAAATAGATGCCCTGACGGCGGATGGCGAGCCAGCCGAAGACCAGGCCGAGGGCGGCCGAGCAGGCCGTAGCGAACAGCACCGCGAGTTCGGGTGGAAAGCCCCAGACCTTGGCGGCGTGGCCAGCGGCGTAGGCCGCGGTGCCGAAGAAGGCGGCATGGCCGAAGGAGACGAGCCCGACATAGCCGATCAAGAGGTTGAAGGCGCAGGCGAAGAGCGCGAAGCACAGCACCTTCATGAGGAACACGGGATAGAGGAGAAGCGGGGCGACGACGAGTCCGGCGGCCAGGAGAGCGATGCCGAGCCGTTGATGGCGTAACCCGTCCCCGGTCGCAGCGACCGGTCCGAGGGCGACGGGCTCGCTCCGGACCGCCATCTCAGCCGCTCCGTCCGAACAGGCCGGCGGGCCGCAAGAGCAGCACGATCGCCATGATGACGAAGATCACGGTGCTGGACGCCTCCGGCCAGAAGACCTTGGTCAGCCCCTCGATCACCCCGAGGCCGAAGCCCGTGACGATCGATCCCAGGATCGAGCCCATCCCGCCGATCACGACCACGGCGAAGACCACGATGATGAGATCGGCGCCCATCAAGGGGCTCACCTGATAGATCGGTGCGGCGAGCACGCCCGCGAAGGCGGCGAGCGCCACGCCGAAGCCGTAAGTGAGCGTGACCATCCGCGGCACGTCGATGCCCATGGCCTGGACGAGGGTGGGGTTCTCGGTCGCAGCCCGCAGATAGGAGCCGAGCCGGGTCTTCTCGATCACGAGCCAGGTGGCGAGGCAGACGGCGAGCGATACCCCGACCACCCAGGCCCGGTAGTTCGGCAGGAACATGAAGCCGAGGTTGCGGCCGCCGGCCAACTCGGGCGGGATCGCGTAAGGCAGGCCCGTCGAACCGAACTCGTTGCGGAACAGGCCCTGGATCACGAGCGCGAGGCCGAACGTCAACAAGAGGCCGTAGAGATGATCGAGCCCGGTGAGGCGCTTCAGGAGCAGCCGCTCGATCAGGATGCCCGTGAGGCCCACGACCAGCGGGGCCAGCAGCAGCGCCCACCAGTAGCCGATACCCAGATGGTTGAGCAGCATCCAGGCGGTGAAGGCGCCCATCATGTACTGGGCACCGTGGGTGAAGTTGATGATATTGAGAAGTCCGAAGATGACGGCGAGGCCGAGGCTCAAGATCGCATAGAACGCGCCGTTGATGAGCCCCAAGAGGAGCTGCCCGAACAGAACCGGGGCCGGAATGCCGAGCAGCTCCGTCACCTGCGCCTACTCCTGCCGGTGCATCCGCCGACCGCTCACTGGGCGAGCGGGCAGCCGCCCTCGGCGAGCGGCCGGAAGGCCTTGTCGGCCGGGATCGTGGACTTCAGCTTGTAATAGTCCCAGGGGCCCTTCGATTCGGCCGGCTTCTTGACCTCGAAGAGGTACATCGGGTGCAGTTTGCGCCCGTCCTTGCGGATCTCGCCCTTGCCGAAGAGCGGGTCGTCGGTGGGGATCTCCTTCATCTTCGCTACGACCGCTTTCCCGTCGCCGTCCGAGCCGAGCGCATCGAGTGCCTTGAGATAGTGGGTGACGGCGGCGTAGACGCCGGCTTGGACCATGGTCGGCATCCGCCCGTTCATGCGCTCGGCGAAGCGCTTCGACCAGGCGCGGGTCGAATCGTTCAGATCCCAATAGAAGGATTCGGTCAAGATCAGGCCCTGCGCCGCCTGCAGGCCCAGGCCGTGCACGTCGGAGATGAACACGAGCAGGCCCGCGAGGTTCTGGCCGCCCGCGACGATGCCGAACTCGGCCGCCTGCTTGATCGAGTTGATCGTGTCGCCGCCGGCATTGGCGAGCCCGATGATCTTGGCCTTCGAGCCCTGTGCTTGGAGGAGGTAGGAGGAGAAGTCGGCGGTATTCAGCGGGTGGCGCACCTTGCCCAGCACCTTGCCGCCCGATTTCAGGACCACGGCCTCGGTGTCGCGCTCGAGGGCGTGGCCGAAGGCGTAGTCGGCCGTCAAGAAGAACCAGGTATCGCCGCCGGTCTGGACGATCGCCGACCCGGTACCGTTGGCCAGCGCCCAGGTGTCGTAGGTCCAGTGCACCGTGTTGGGGCTGCACTTGGGCCCGGTGAGATCGGAGGTCGCGGCCCCGCTCACGAGGAAGACCTTGTTCTTCTCGCGGGTCACCTCGTTGATGGCGAGCGCCACGGAGGAGGTCGGCACGTCCACGATGACGTCGACGCCGTCGGTGTCGTACCATTGACGGGCGATGTTCGAGCCGACGTCGGGCTTGTTCTGGTGGTCGGCGAAGGTGATCTCGACCGGCGCGCCCTTGACCTTGCCCCCGAAGTCCTCGACCGCCATGCGCGCCGCCACCACCGACCCCTGGCCCGTGATGTCGGCGTAGAGACTCGACTGGTCGTTCAAGACGCCGATCCGGACCTTGCCGCCGGTGAAGTCGGCCATCGCCGGGGCGGTGCTCAGCGCGAGGAGTGCTGCGCCGGCCGAAAGGAGCGAACGTCGCATCGTTGGTGCCTCCCGTGGGTCGCTCCCGCTCTCTAGCGTCAAACCGCGAGATAGGCCACGAGCCTCTCCTGGCCCGGGCCGAGCTCCACGGCGGCGATCTCGTCCACCACCCGGCCGTGCTCGACGATGTAGTGCCGGTCGGCGAGCCCGGCGGCGAAGCGGAAGTTCTGCTCGACGAGTAGGATGGTGAAGCCCTGCTCCTTGAGCCGGCGGATGGTCCGGCCGATCTGCTGGACGATCACGGGTGCGAGCCCCTCGGTCGGCTCGTCGAGCAGGAGGAGCCGCGCGCCGGTCCTGAGGATCCGGGCGATCGCGAGCATCTGCTGTTCGCCGCCCGAGAGCTTCGTCCCCTGGCTCGAGAGCCGCTCGCGCAGGTTCGGGAAGAGCTCGAAGATCGCCTCCCGCGAAAGCCCGCCCTCGGCCACGACGGGCGGCAAGAGAAGGTTCTCCAGAACGTTCAGGCTCGCGAAGATGCCCCGCTCCTCGGGGCACCAGGCGATGCCGAGCCGGGCGATCCGGTGCGGCGGCAGGCCCACGAGCTCCTGCCCCTCGAAGCGGACGGAGCCGCTCCGCCGCGGCACGATGCCGAGGATCGCCTTCAAGGTCGTGGTTTTGCCGGCGCCGTTGCGGCCGAGCAGGGTCACGACCTCGCCCGATCGGACCGAGAAGCGCATGCCGTGCAGCACGTGCGCCTCGCCGTACCAGGCGTGCAGGTCCTCGACCGCCAGCAGCGGCTCGCCCACGCCTCAGCCCTCCTCGCTGCCGAGATAGGCCTCGCGGACCCGGGGATCGGCGCTGATCCGGGCATAGTCTCCCTCGGCCAGGATCTCGCCGCGCACGAGCACGGTGATGGTGTCGCAGAGATCGGCCACGACCGCGAGATTGTGCTCGACCATGAGCACCGTGCGGCCCTTGGCGACCTCGCGGATGAGCGCGGTGATCCGGCCCACGTCCTCGCGGCCCATGCCGGCCGTGGGCTCGTCGAGCAGCATGACCCGGGGCTCGAGGGCGATCGTGGTGGCGAGCTCGAGGGCGCGTTTGCGGCCGTAGGAGAGCTCGGCCGCCGGGACGTCCGCGAAGGCCGCGATGCCGACCGCGTCGAGCAGCTCGCGCGCCCGCCCGTTCCAGCGATCGAGCACCTTCTCGGAGCGCCAGAAATCGAAGCTCTCGCCGCGCTTGCGCTGGAGCGCCACCCGCACGTTCTCGAGCGCGGTCAGATGGCCGAACACCGCCGAGATCTGGAAGGACCGGACCATCCCGAGCAGGGCCACCTGGGCCGGCCGGAGGCCCGTGATGTCGCGGCCTTCGAACAGGATCCGCCCCGCCGTGGGCTGCAGGAACTTGGTCAGGAGGTTGAAGCAGGTGGTCTTGCCGGCACCGTTCGGACCGATCAGCGCGTGCACCGCACCGCGCCGGACCCTGAGCGCCACGTCGCGCACGGCGACGAAGCCGCGGAATTCCTTGGTCAACCCCTCGGTCTCGAGGATCGCGTCGTCGCCCGCCACGCCGTCCTCCCTGCCGCGCCGATCATAGCGGCCGCGGGCGGCGGCGCCAGCCGGGGCCGTGGGTACCACGGTCAAGCCGCGAGCAGCCGATCGGCCCGCTCGCGCGGCAGGTAGAAGACGTTCGCGGCCCCCGCCGCGCCCGCGACCAGACGGCCGGCCTCGAACCGTGCCTCGACATAGTCGAGCGCGCGCAGGAGCGCGTGGACCCGCTCGTCCCCGCCCGCCTCGACCAGGAGCACGGGGCGGCACCGGCGGAGGGTCGCTTCGGCACCGCGCAGCACCGCGTATTCGTGCCCTTGCACGTCGAGCTTCGCGAAGGCGGGCCGAAGCTCGAGGTCGTCCAGCCGTACGGTCTCGCAAAGGAGCGGCTCGAGGCGCAGCCGGTCGCGGCGGAAGCCGTACAGCCGGCCGTCCTCGAGCCAACCGCGGGCGGCTTCGGGGTCGAGCGAGGCGAGCCCGTCGAAGGCCCAGTGGCGATAGATCGGCAGCCAGAGTTCGGCGGTCCCGGCTCGTTCGCCGAGCGCCTGGGCCCTCACCTCGACCCGCGGATCGCCGCGGTAACGAGCCGCGAGCTTCGCGGCCAGTCGGGCATTCGGCTCGAACGCCACGACCCGGGCCTCGGGGGCGAGCCGCAACAGGAGGTCGAGCACGAGCCCGCGATTGGCGCCGACGTCGAGGATCAGGGCACCGGGCTCGAGCCCGAGCAGCGGGACCGCCAGGAGATCCGGCTCGACCGGCCGACCGCCCCACCGCTGGCAGAGACGCTGGACGGCGAACCGCGCGTCCTGCGCGAAGGGGACGAAGACCTGGACCGAGCGGACGAGCTTGCGGAGGCCGATCGTGCCCCTCCCGGCGCGAGGCGCTGCGAGGTTCGTCCGGCCGGACCTGCCCCCCGTGCGGCGGGCAGGTAGAGGAGCCGGCAGGAACCGAGCGGTCGAAACGCCTATCACGAGCTCGCTGCGCCGTCCACCGCGGGGCGCCTTCGGCTCGGCGGGCGCCGCCGCGAGGGGTGCGCGAGCCGGCCGAGCCCCGCCCTATCCGGGTCCGAGCCGCGGTCGGCCGCCGACGTCGGCGGAGCGGCCTTCGGGCGGACCGAGCCTGGCCGCCTCGGCGCGGTCGGCCCCGAGCGGACGGTGGTGCGACGGCGAGAGTCGCAGGCGACCGATGCCGCCGCTGCGCAACCACCGGATCCGCCACAGGCCGATCGCCGCTTGCGGCGGGCCGCGGTCGTTGGCCGGCTCGACGACGATCAGCAGAAACGGGCGGTTCGAAGCTCGGGTCACGATCGTTCCTCCCTTCCGGCCGGCAGTCTCGACGAGCCCTTAGCGCGGCGCGGTGATCGGCGTCACCGCGGCGAATGACGCCCAGCGTAGCATGCTCGCCCCTCAGCCTCCGGCAGCCTCCGAGAGCGCCTCGTCCAGGATCGCGACCGCTCGCTCGAGCTCGGCCTCGCCGATCGTGATCGGTGGACAGAGGGTGAGGACGTTGCCGCCACCGATCTTGAAGGAAAGGCCGCGCTCGAGGGCGGCGTAGAGCACCCGGTCGGCCTCGATCGTCGCGGGCGCGCCGTCCGCCCGGCGGAGCTCCACGCCGAGCATGAGGCCGAGACCGCGCACCGCTCGGATCAGGGGGTGGCGGGCCCGGAGCGCCTCGAGCCGGGTCCGGAGCCATTCGCCGAGCCGCTGCGCCCGGGTGCACAGATCCTCCCGCTCGATCACCTCGAGCGTGGCGAGCGCCGCTGCCGAGCCGGCCGGGCTCTTCTCGTGAGTGTAGTGGCCGAGGGCCTTGTCGGCCGCGAGGTCGAGGTCGGCTCGGGCGAGCGTCGCGGCCTGGGGCCAGATCCCCCCGCCCAGGCCCTTCCCGAGCACCAGGATGTCGGGGCGGATCCCGAAGCGCGGGTGGACGAACAAGCTGCCGGTGCGGGCGAGGGCGGAGGGTATCTCGTCGAGAATCAGAAGCACCCCGAAACGGTCGCAGATCGCCCGCACCCTTCGCCAGTAGCCCTCGGGTGGCAGCTCGACGGTGGTCCAGCGGACCGGCTCGGCGATCAGGGCGCCGATGTCGGGCGCGCCGTCCAACAGATCGGCGAGCGCGTCGGTGCAGCCCTCGTGCGCTTCGTCGCGGCAGCCGAAACGGCAGGCCCCCCGGGTCGGCGGCGGCAGGAAGCGAACCCCCGGAAGGAGCGGCCCGAGCCCGTCGCGGAAGAGGGGTTCGCCGCTCACCGAGGCGGCGTCCATGCCGGCGCCGTGGAAGCTGCCCTCGAAGGCGACGACCCCGGGCCGGCCGGTGGCGTAGCGGGCCAGCTTCAAGGCCACACCCACCGCCACCGAGCCCGAGGGGGCCAGCAGGAGCTTCCAGGGCCCACCCGGGACCGCGCCGCACAGTGCCTCGGCGAGCCGCACCGCCCAGGGATTGGTGTAGCGGCGGGGGCAGAAGGGGAGGGCGTGCAGCGCCTCGATCACCGCCGCGACCACGGCCGGGTGGCCGTGGCCGAGCTGGTGCACGCTGTTGCCGTGGAAATCGAGGATCCGGGCCCCGTCCGCGGTGACGAGCCAGGGGCCTTGGGCCCGAACGACCGCCTCGAGGCAGGGGGTCGAGAGCACCTGGTGGAGGAACAGCCGCTCGTCGGCCTCGAGGAGCGCTCGGCCGGCCGGGCCCCGCCGCGCTCGCCAGGCGGCGCGCGCCGGGCCGAGATTGCCGTCGCCCTCGCCCGGCGAGCCGCTCATCGAGGGCTTCGCGCCCGCTCGCGCTGGCGCCGATCGCAGGCCTCGGCGAGGGCGACCAGCGCCGCGCTGGGCTCGACCGGGTAGGGCGGGCCGGCCGGCTCGAGCCGGCGCAAACGTTCGGGCAGCGCCGCGAGCTCGCGGGAGCAGCGTTCCCGCGCCTCGACGAGTGCGGGCAGTCGCCCGACCCGGCGGCCACCGCGCATCACCGGCACGAGCAAGGGTTCGCCCTCCTGCCGTTCCTCGGCGAGGCCGAGCCGGTCGCCGGCCATCTTACCGTCCTCGTAGCGGCGCCACACCTGCTTGGCGCCGGGCCAGGTGGCCTTGCCCTCGCTGCGCTTCCTGCGCGGCTCGCCGGCATAAGCCACGAGCTTGTAGGCGCAGTCGAGGGCCGGCCAGTCGGTCGAGGTCGTTAGGCTCGTGCCGATGCCGTAGCCGTCGATCGGCACGCCCTCGGCCGCGTGGCGGGCGAGCGTGTGCTCGTCGAGCCCGCCCGAAGCGAATATCTTCACCCGCTGCAGGCCGCCCTGGTCGAGGATCGCGCGCACCGCGCGCGCGTGCGCGGCGAGATCCCCACTGTCGATCCGCACCCCCTGGACCGGCGTGCCCCGCGCCTCGAGCTCCGGCGCCATCTCGACCACGAGACGGGCGGCCGCTTCGGTGTCGTAGGTGTCGATCAAGAGGATCAAGGCTTTGGGCCGCGAGCGGGCGAAGGCCGCGAAGGCCTCGCGCTCGCTCGCGAAGGCCTGGACGAAGGAATGGGCCATCGTGCCGTAGATCGGGATACCGAAGAGGGGATCGGCGGGTACGGTGGCGGTGCCGGTGAAGCCGGCGAGCCAGGCGGCGCGGGCGGCCAGAAGCCCGGCCTCGGCGCCGTGCGCGCGGCGCAGCCCGAAGTCCAAGAGGATCTTGCCCGGGGCGGCCAGGACCATCCGGGCGGCCTTCGACGCGATCAGGATCTCGAAGTGCAGGATGTTAATCAGACGGGATTCGACGAGCTGGGCCTCGGGCAGCGGTGCGGTGACCCGCACCACCGGCTCGTCGGGAAAGAAGACGCTGCCCTCGGGCATCGCATCGAGGTCACCCGTGAAGCGGAAGGCGCGCAGCCGCTCGATCGTCTCGGGCGGGAAGCGGCCGGAGCTCTCGAGCCAGGCGAGCTCTTCCTCGCTGAAGCGGGCGTTCTCGAGGAAATCGACCAGCTGCTCGAGCCCGGCCGCCACGAGAAAGTTGCGGCAGGGCGGTAGTTTGCGCACGAACAGCTCGAAGCTGGCCGTCGCCTCCATTCCCTCGCGCCGGTAGGCGTCGAGCATGGTGAGCTCGTAGAGATCGGTGAGCAGCAGCGAGCGGGCGGGGTCGAGCGTGGTGGGCATGGTGGCGGGCGGCGCCGGCCGTTAGGATCCCGAGGCCGGAAGGTTAGAC
>DAIOUO010000012.1:0-25553 GCA_036759485.1 Geminicoccaceae bacterium
GGCCGAGCGCCGCGCGATCGCCGACCGCACCGCCGAGCTGCAGGCGGAGCAGCCGTGGCCGCAGCTCGCCGAGGCGCTCGCGATGCCGCACCAGGGGCTCGCGCCAGGATGCCAACTTGTGCGCCCAAGAGACGGGCTCGGCGCGCCGCATCCGGGTGCGGCCCATGAGCCGCCGGGCACCCCAGAGGTTCTCGAGCGCACCGAGCCGGTCGATCAGATTTCCCAGTCTCCGATCGAGGGCGGCGAGCGCCCGCCGGAGCCGGACCAGAAGTGCCGTGTCGATCAGGTCCTGGCTCGTCGCGCCCTTGTGCAGATGGGCGGCGTGCGGCTCGCCGATCGCAGCGCGGAGCTGGCGCACGAGCTCCGGAACGAGCACACCGTCGCGGGCCGTGCCGGCGGCGAGCCGGCCGAGGTCGGGGCGGAACCCTGCGCACGTCTCCGCGATCGCATCGGCCGCCGCGGTCGGGATCAGGCCGGCCTCGGCCTGGGCGCGGGCGAGAGCCGCCTCGAAGCGCAGCATGGCCTCGAGCTCGGCTTCGACGGAGAGCGCTTCGGCGATTTCCCGATCACCCAGGAGCCCGCCGAGTATCGGATGGTCGAAAGCACAGACGCTCACGGGAGCGGATCCTGAACCGGGCCCCAGAGCGTCTCCCACGGGTGACCGGGCGGGCTGGCGCGCCCGAGAGGACTCGAACCTCTGACCTTTAGCTCCGGAGGCTAACGCTCTATCCAGCTGAGCTACGGGCGCCCGCCGCAGATATACGTGGCGGGGGCGCCCTCGCCAAGCGTCCCGTCGATACCGCATCGTCGTTCGCGCCCCTCGAGCGGGCTGCGACGGCGGCGGGGCTTGAGGAAAGGGCGCGGCCCTGGCAGCTAGCGGCCGGGCGAGGGGAGCGATCGGATGGCCGATCAGGTGTTTCTCGTGAACGACCGCGAGGTCGTGCTGACCACAAGTTTGCACGTGCGCTGCGACGGCGGCGGACCACTCGGCCATCCCCGCGAGTTCATGACGCTCGAGCACGCCGAGGAGGTGGTCTGCAAATATTGCGGGCGTCGCTTCGTCCGGGCCGACAGCGCCGCCGCCGAAACGGTCCGCCGGCAAGGTCAGGCGCTGGCCCCCGCCGAGGCTTCCGGTCGCGGGAGGTAGCAACGGATCAAACCACCCGTCGTGAGCGCTCCGGCCCACGAGATCAACGGCATGGCCAGGGCCAGGCCGGCGAAGCCCAGGCCGAGGGCGACGTCGAGCGACCAGAGCACGAGGGGTGGCGCGACGATGTGGCGACCGATCCCCACGAGAAGCGCGGGAAGCGGGCGTCGAAGACCCTGCAGGACGCCTGCGCCGAGGATCACGACGGCATAGGCCGGGAAGGCCAGGACCGCCAGCCCGAGATACACCACGCCGAGCTCGCGAACGAGCGGATCCTCGGTGAAAATCGCGAGCAGTGGGGAGCGGCCGAGATAGACGAGCAGCGCACCCGCGCTCATGAGGCCCACACCGGCCGCGAGCGCGACGCGTACGCTCTCGACCGCCCGATCCGGCCGGCCGGCCCCCAGATTCCGACCGACCAGAGCCACGGTCGCGGCGTTGAGGCCGAGGGTGGGCAAAAGCACGAGCTGCTCGATCCGCAGCGCCACGCCGTAGGCGGCCACCGCCGCCGGGCCGTGCCGGGCGGCGAAGGCCGTCACGACGGCGAGGCCGACCCCTGTCGCCATCATCGTCATGGTGTTGGGCAGGACCTGGCGGAGCACGCGCGAGGCGAGCGCCGGGCAGGGCAGGACATCGCGAAGGCTCAGACCACGGGCGAGGCCCGTCCTTCCCGCCCGCCACGCGAGCCAGGCGAGCTGACCCGCCTGCACCGCCAGATGCGAGGCGGCGATGCCGACGACCCCGAGCGCCGGGAGAGGGCCGGCGCCGTACATCAGGACCGGAACCAGGCCGGCGTTGACGAGCGTGGCCGAGGCGACGGCGTCGCGCAGGCTGCGCGTGTCGCCGGTGGCCGTGAGCGCGGCATTCAGCACCGCCGCCACCAAGAAGAGCGGCCCCGCCCCGAGAAGCGGCAGGATGTAGGCGACGACCTGGGCGCGCACGGGCTCGCGCGCGCCGAGCAGCCCCGCGAGGATCGGCGCGCCGGCCGAGCCGGCGAGCGCCACGATCAGGCCGGCGAGCGTGGCCAGAAGCAGCGCCTGCCCCCAGAGCCGGCGGGCCTCGCGCGTCTCGCCGGCACCCAGAGCGTGGGCGAGGAGCGCGGCCGTTCCCTGGCCGAAGCCGAAGCTCGCGGCGATGATCACGAAGAAGATGGGGAAGGCGGTCGCCACCGCCGCCAGAGCCTCGGTCGACCAGCTCGCGGCCCAATAGCTGTTCGTGACGTTGAAGACGGTCTGCAGCGCCATGGCGGTGGCCGAAGGGACAGCGAGTCGGCGGACGAGCGTGGGGATCGGGGCTCGGGTGAGCTCGTCCGCCCCGGCGCGTTCCGGCCCGCTCAAAGCACGCGCCAGCCCGGCTCCCAGAGCCGTTCGCCGCCCACGAAAGCGCGGGCATTGTCGCCGCGCCGGGCACCGGCGGGCAACGTATCGAGGCGGCGCACATTGCCGCCCCCGAGCACCACCTCGTCCGCCACCATGGCGGCCCTGAGGCGTGCCACCACGTCCGCCACGGCGGCCGCCCAGCGTTTCTTTCCGAGCCGCTTCAGCCCGCGCGTTCCGACCCAATCCTCGAAGGTGCGCTTGCGGCGGTAAGGCAGATGCGCGACCTCGAGCCCGAGGACGAGCCCCTCGACCACGAGCGCCGCGCCGAGCCCGGTTCCCAGGCCGAGAAAGAGCATCTTGCCGCCCTCCCAAGAGCCCAGGGCCTGCATGGCCGCGTCGTTGACCACGCGCGTGGGCAAGCCGAACGCCTCAACGAGGTCGAAGGCGAGCCAGCCGCCGCCCAGATTGACCGGCTCCTCCATCAGCCGCCCGTTCTTGACCGGTCCGGGCACACCCACGCTCACCCGGTCGAACCGCCAGTCGGCGGTGGCGGCGCGGACCCGCTCGACCATCGTGCCGGGCCGCAGATCGGGGCCCGAGGGGACGCGGCGGATCTCCGGGTCGGTCGAGAGCTTGAGCTTGACGTTGTTGCCGCCCACGTCGACCACGAGCACGGCCATCGCACGATCCCGTCCAGCCGCGGACGCTCCGGGTTATCGAGCCCCGGGCCCGGCCGGGCAAGAGCGGCCGGCGTCATGCCGCGGAGCGGCCGGCCCGACCGGCTCGCCAGCGCTCCCGCAGCCAACGGGCCAGTGCCAAGGCCGCGAGCAGCGCCGGCCAAGGCGGCCGCCGCGCGGCGATCAGGAGATGGCCGAGCCGGCGCTCGTCGAGCCAGATCTGCCGGTAGAAGCTGTCGGAGGGCGCGGCGCAGGAATCGACCCAGGCGGGTGCGTCATCGACCGCGTGACGCTCGCTCAGGAGGGCGAGCTGGAGCTGCATGCCCGGGCTCTGCCGCGCGAGCCGCTCGTCGTAGGCGATCTTGAACACGAACTCGGCCGCCCGAGGCGACGGGTCCGCGCGCAGCGAACAGGTGATCGCGATCGGCCGCCCGTCGAGCTCGAGCGCGTCGAAGGCGAGCCTGTTCGCAGCGTGCAGTACCTCGCACATCGTCGCGAAAAAGGCACGATCGGCCGGGTCGCAGGCGAGCGCGGTGCCGCTGCGGCCTTTCCAGCCCGCGGCCTCGAGCTCGAGATGGGCCTCCACCCAGGGGGCGACCGGCTCCCCTGCCGCGAGCCGGCGCAGCCTCGGAGTCCCGAGCCGTTCGAGTTGCCGCCGCTGGCGGCGCAGCTCCGCCCGGTGCCTCGCCCCCAGGGCCTCGGCGAGATAGGCCTCGGCCGACGGGCGGCGGCGGAAGAGCCGTCGGCTCCATCCGGGCAGCACGAGGAAGGGCTGCCGGCGGGCGGCGAGCCGGCGTTCGAGGAGTTCGGCGAACGGTCCGTCCGCCGCGTGCCCGAACAGCTCCAGAAGCCGGCAGCCCGGCAGCCCCCGGTCGAGTGCGTCGAGCAGGAGGTCGAGCGCCTCGGCGGCCCGATCGCTCCGGACGAGCGGCGTGCCCAGAAAGCCGTGCGGCTGCGCCGGTGTGTAGGCGCTCCGCAGCGTCGGCACCGAGGAGCCCGGGCCGAGACCCCCACGGATCACGGGCAGGAAGACGAGGAGTGCTCCCCCCGCGTCCCGGCAGAGGAGGACCCGGAGGCCCGGAAGCCATCCGCGCGCTTCGAGCAGAGGCAGGAGAAAGCCCGGGCCGAAGAAGGGGTTGGGCTCGAGGGCCCGGGCCTCGAGCTCGGCCCACGCGGCGGCCACGGCGCGGAGCCGATCGAGCGAGCACAGCACCTCGACGGCGCCGCGATCGACGGAGCGCCGCCCCGTGGGCCGCGGTCCGACCGTTTCGACCTCGCGGCCGGGCTCGTCGGCCGTCGGCGGGCTCACCTGCACGCCGGCGCGGCCGCAGCGGCGGATGCCCGCGTCTCAGCCACTACCCATCTGGCCGGCCACGATCAGCGCGATTGCGGCGGCGACGGCGGCCACGAAGAGCACGATGCCGAGGTCGTAGAGCTTCACGGCGTCTCCCGATCGCGTGCTTCGGCGTTTCCTGCCCGACGGCCGACCCCGATAGACCACGGGCCGGGCATTGCCTAGCGGCTGCGACCATCCGCCGAAGAGCCGGAAGGTTGGCGAACTGCGCCTGTCGCCTACCTGAGGGACGGGCGAGGTATCGGGAGACGGGCGATGGCAACGAAAGCGTTGCGGGCGAGCGAGGCGAACGCACGACCCGAGGCGGACCGGCCCGCCGGAGCGCCCGCTGCAGCGGCACCGACGCGGCGAGCCGCGCCGGCCCGGGCCGATTCCGAACTCCAGAGTTACGCGAACCTGGACAGGCTTCTCCACGCCTTTCAGGCGCGGCTCACGGCCAGTATCTCGCCGGCGGCCGTCCAGGCCGCCCGGATGGACTGGTGGGCCCACTTCCTGAACGCGCCCGGTCTTCAGCTGGCACTCGCCCAGAAGGCCGCGGTCGACGCGTTCCGCCTCGGGCTCTATGCGCTTCGAGCCGCCAGCGCCGAGGACAGCGAACCGTTCGCGCTCAGCGCCGACCACGACCGTCGCTTCGCCGCACCCCAATGGCGAAGCTTCCCCTTCAACGTCATGGCCGAGAGTTTCCTCGCGGTCCAGGGCTGGTGGGACGCCGCCACCAACGCCCTGCGCGGGCCGACGCGCCAGCACATCCGCCAGATGGCGTTCATGCGCCGCCAGGTTCTCGACATGTTGGCGCCTTCCAACTTTCCTTGGACGAACCCCGAGGTGATCGAAAGGACGATCGCCGAGCAAGGCCGGAACCTGGTTCGGGGCTACGAATATTTCGTCGAGGACGTCGAGCGGCGCCTCACGGGTCGGCCGCCGGCCGGTGCGGAGGCCTGGCGGGTCGGCGAGAACCTCGCGATCACCGAAGGCTCGGTGATCCACCGCAACGAGCTCATGGAGCTGATCCAGTACGCGCCCTCCACCGAGCGCGTGCGGCCCGAGCCCATCCTCATCGTCCCGGCCTGGATTATGAAATATTACGTCCTCGATCTCCGGCCAGAGAATTCTCTCGTCAAATATCTCGTCGATCAGGGTCACACGGTCTTCTGCATATCCTGGAAAAACCCGGAAGCGAAGGACCGAGAAATCTCTCTCGACGACTATCGCAGGCTGGGGGTCGAGAAGGCACTCGACGTCATCGAAGCGGTCACCGGTCAGCGGAAGGCGCACGCTTGCGGCTATTGCCTCGGAGGGACACTGCTCGCGATCGCGGTCGCCAAGCTCGCCCGTGACGGCGACGATCGGGTCGCGAGCATGACGCTCTTGGCCGCCCAGACGGACTTCTCGGAGGCCGGCGAGCTCATGCTGTTCATCGACGAGAACGAGCTCGCCTACCTCGAGGACATGATGTGGGACCAGGGCTATCTGGACACGAGCCAGATGGCCGGCGCCTTCCAGATGCTCCGCTCGGCCGATCTGATCTGGTCGCGCATGGTGCGCCAATATCTGTTGGGCGAGCGCGAGCCCATGACCGATCTCATGGCCTGGAACGCCGACGGCACGCGGATGCCGGCGCGCATGCACAGCCAGTATCTGCGCGACCTGTTCCTCGACAACCGGCTGAGCCGCGGTCGCTACGCCGTCGAGGGCCGACCGGTGGCCCTGACCGACATCCGCTGTCCGATCTTCGCGGTCGGCACCGAGACCGACCACATCGCGCCCTGGCAGTCGGTCTACAAGATCCGCCTCCTGACCGACACCGAGGTCACGTTCGTACTCACGAGCGGCGGCCACAATGCCGGCATCGTGAGCCCGCCCACCCGCACCGACCGCCGTCATCGGATCGCGACCATGGCGGCCGACGAACCCTACACGCCGCCCGATCTCTGGGCCGTCCAGGCGCCGGTCCGGCAGGGCTCCTGGTGGCCGGCCTGGCAGGCCTGGCTCGCCGAGCGGAGCGGGCCGCCCGGACCGCCGCCGCGGATGGGCGCACCGGAGAAGGGCTACCCGATCCTGCTCCCCGCACCCGGCTGCTACGTGCTGCAGCCCTGAGCGGAGCGTGCGGGGCGGACCTGCGGTGCCCCCGCTTGCAGCCGGCGCGGCGCGCCTCCAGACAGTCCCCACCATGAGCGTCGGCATCCGACCCGCCAGCGGCACGCCTGCGATCACCCCGCGCGAGCTCGCGATCGGGCTCGGTGCCGGCGCCGTCGTGGTCGCGATCTGGACCGCGTTCCTGCTCGTTTCCCGCGCCGGCGTCCTGGGACCGCTCCTGCCGACCGACATCGCCGGGCTCAGGATGAGCGTCGCCGTCCTCGCCGCCGCGCCCATCGCCTGGCGGTTCGGCCTGGCGGGCCTGAGCCTGCCCCGGGCGGCACTCCTCGTCGCCACCGCCGGCCTCGGCTTCCCGTTGCTCGCCTATTGGGGCTTCGCCTTCGCGCCCGCGGCGCACGCCTCGATCATGATGACGAGTACGCTGCCGCTCTGGACCGCGTTCCTCGCCCGCCTGATCCTGGGCGAGCCGCTGCGCGGGCGTCGTCTCTTGAGCCTCGCCCTGATCGTGGCCGGAATCGCGGCGCTCGCGAGCGGGCTCGAGGAGGCGCCCCCGGGGGCCTGGCGGGGCGATCTCCTGTTCGCCGCCGCGTCCTTCTCCTGGGCGGTCTTCACGATCGCCGCGCGGGCCTGGAGGGTGCCGCCGCTCGCCGCCGCCGGTGTGGTCGGGCTCGGTGCCGGACTCGTCTATCTCCCGCCCTGGCTGCTCCTCCTGCCGAAAGGCGTTGCCGCGGCATCCTGGGCGGAGCTCCTCTTCCAGGGAATCTATCACGGCCTGCTGGCCTTTCTCGTGGCCTTCGTCGCCTATACGCGCTGCGTCGCGGCCCTGGGCCCGGGTCCCACCACCATGCTCACCGCCCTCGTCCCCGGTCTCGGCGCGCTGTTGGCCGTCCCGATCCTCGGCGAGCCGCTGTCACTCGAGGCGGTCGCCGGGCTCGCGTTCGTCACCACCGGGATGCTCGCGACCGTCGCCGGCTTGCAGCCCCTCCGCTCCGGCTGAGCTCAGTCGGTGCCGTTCGACCGCGCCTCGCGCACCGGCCGCGGTGCCGCCGCGCGGCGCAGACGGTCGCGGATCGCCTCGCCGAGCCCCTCGATCGGGATCGGCATGACGGCGATCCGCCGGGCACCGCTGCGGTCGGCGGCGCGGAGGAGCGCGTAGAGCCGGCGCGCGGCCTCGGTCGTGTCACCCGTCGGGCTCAGATTGAACGTCGCGAAGGCGCCGCTCGGAACCCGTGGGCCGAACGCCAGCAGCGCCTCGTCCGGCTCGACCTCGAGGGCATCCAGCCGGACCGGCAGGTTCGGCGCGTAGTGGCTCGCGAGCCGACCGGGCGCGCGCGGTCGCGCCTCGCCGTCCTGCGCCTCGGCCAAGGGACCGAGAACCTCCTCGATCGCCTCGCGCGGCACACCCCCGGGCCGCAGCAGGACCGGCCGGTCGGGCTCGGAGAGGTCCACCACGGTGCTTTCGACCCCGACCCGGCACGGCCCGGCGTCGAGGATCAGCGCGATCGCATCGCCGAGCTCGAGAGCGACGTCTTCCGCGCTGGTCGGGCTCACCCGCCCCGAGCGGTTGGCGGAAGGAGCCACGATCGGCAGCCTCGCCGCCTCGAGCAGGGCCAGGGCCACGGGATGGGCGGGGACGCGGACCGCCACGGTCGAGAGCCCGGCCGTGGCGAGCGGCGAGACGGGGGCGCCGGGCCGGCGCGGCAATACGAGGGTCAAGGGCCCCGGCCAGAACCGCTCGGCGAGCCGTTCGGCTCGCGCATCGAGCCGCGCGAGGGCGTCGAGCGCCGCGCGTCCGGCGAGATGCACGATCAGAGGGTTGTGGGCGGGCCGCCGCTTGGCCGTGTAGAGGGCCGCCACCGCCGCGTCGTTCGTCGCATCCGCCCCGAGCCCGTAGACCGTCTCGGTCGGGAAGGCGACGAGCCCGCCCGTGCGCAGGATCTCGGCCGCCTCGGCGATCGCCCGCTCGCCGGCCTCGAGGAGGCGCACTCGGCTCATCCGACCCGCGACCGGTCGGCCGCGGCGCCGAGGGCGCGCGCCCCGATGTCCCGCCGACAGAAGCCCTCCGGCCAGTCGATCCGGTCGACCGCGGCATAGGCCCGCGCGCGCGCCTCGGCGAGCGAAGCGCCACTCCCGACGACCGTGAGCACCCGGCCACCATCGGCGAGCCAGCGCCCGCCCTGGCGCCGGGTCGCGGCGTGGAACAGGAGCACGTCCTCGCAGGCCTCGGCCGCCTCGAGTCCGCGCAGCTCGCTGCCGCGTTCGACCGGACCCGGATAGCCGCGGGTCGCCAGCACGACGCCGAGTGTGTGGCGGGGGTAGAAGCGGGCGCTCATTCGCCGGAGCATGCCGTCGGCGGCGCCCAACAGGAGCTGGCCGAGATCGGTCATGAGCCGCGGCAGCACGACCTGGCATTCGGGATCGCCCATACGGACATTGTACTCGACCAGGCGCGGGCCCGCGCGGCCGATCATCAGCCCGGCATAGAGGATTCCGCTGAAGGGCGTGCCCTCGCTCGCCATGGCGGCGAGCGTGGGACGTACGATCTCGTCCATCGCCCGCTCCACGAGCGCGGGCGTGAGCGGTGGGGCCGGCGAGCAGGCGCCCATGCCACCGGTGTTCGGCCCCCGATCGCCGTCGAAGGCCCGTTTGTGGTCCTGCGCGGTGCCGAGCAGGAGGGCGTCGCGACCGTCGCATAGGGCGAACAGGCTCGCTTCCTCGCCTTCCAGGAACTCTTCGACCACGATCCGCGCGCCGGCCTCGCCGAAGGCACCGTCGAAGGCGGCGTCTACCGCCGCCAGGGCCTCCTCGACCGTGGCGGCGACCGTCACGCCCTTGCCGGCGGCGAGACCGTCCGCCTTGACGACGACCGGCATCGCCTGCGCCGCGACATGGGCGCGAGCGGCGGCCCGCTCCTTCGCTTCGAAGACCCGAAACGCTGCGGTCGGGATGCCGTGGCGGGCGCAGAGCGCCTTGGTGAACGCTTTCGAGCCCTCGAGGCGGGCCGCCGCGGCGGTGGGCCCGATCGCCCGGATGCCGGCGTCCGCCAGCCGGTCGACCAGCCCCAGGACGAGCGGCCGCTCGGGTCCCACCACCACGAGGTCGATGCGCTCGCTGCGGGCGTAAGCGACGAGCTCGTCCACCGCATCGGCGGCGATCGGGACGAGCTCCGCGTCACGGGCGATCCCGGCATTGCCCGGCGCGCAGCGCACGGTCTTGACGAGCGGCGAGGCGGCGAGCGACCAGCAGAGTGCATGCTCGCGTGCGCCCGAGCCGACAACGAGCACCCGCATGTCCGAACCTCGGCCGTTGGGTAGGGTGGGGCCAGATAGGCCCGAGGAGCGCTCTCCGGCAACCGCCGAGCCGGGCGCGGGCGCCCGGCTCGTGCCGCTGCGCGGACGCGTGGCCGTCGCCCCGGTGCCCGCTCTCCCGGGACTCGAGGACATCCGGGCGGCCGCCGAACGGATCGCCGGTCGGGTGATCGAAACACCCTGCCTCGAGAGCCGGACGCTCGGCGAGATCCTGGGCTGCCGCGTCTGGCTCAAGTTCGAGAACCTGCAATATACGGCCTCGTTCAAGGAGCGGGGCGCGCTCAACCATCTCCTGCTCCTCTCGCCCGAGCGGGCCGCGGCCGGCGTGGTCGCGATGTCCGCCGGCAACCACGCCCAGGGCGTGGCCTACCATGCGCGCCGGCTCGGCATCCCGGTGAGCATCGTGATGCCGGTCGCCACCCCCTTCGTGAAGATCGACAACACCGAGAAGCTCGGCGCCGAGGTCATCCTCGCCGGCTCCTCGGTCGAGGAGGCCGCGGCCGAGGCCCTGGCCCTCTGTGCCCGGACCGGGCGAAGCTTCGTCCACCCGTACGACGACCCCGCCGTGATCGCGGGTCAGGGGACGATCGCCCTCGAGATGCTGGCGACCGTGCCGGAGCTCGAGGTTCTCGTCGTACCGGTCGGCGGTGGCGGGCTCGTCTCGGGGATCGCGATCGCCGCCAAGGCGCTTCGACCCGACATCGAGGTCGTGGGCGTACAGGCCGCGAGCCATCCGGGCGTGCTCGACCGGCTGGGTCTCGTGCCCGGCATCTCGGGCGGCGCCACGATCGCCGACGGCATCGCGGTCAAGGCCCCGGGTGTGCTCACCTCGGCCGCGATCGCGAGCCGGGTCGACGCCCTGGCGTTGGTCGAGGAGCCGGCCATCGAGCGGGCCGTGGTCCTTCTCCTCGAGATCGAAAAGACGGTGGTCGAAGGGGCGGGTGCCGTGGGAATCGCCGCCCTGGAGGGGCTTCGCGAACGGTTCGCCGGCCGGTCGGTCGGGGTCGTGCTGTCGGGCGGCAACATCGATAGCCGCCTGCTCTCCGGGGTGATCCTGCGCGGGCTCGTCCGGTCCGATCGCATGGTGCGGCTCCGGGTCGCGGTGCCGGACAGCCCGGGCGGTCTCGCCCGGGCGACCGCGTCGATCGCCGAGGCGCGCGGCAACATCGTCGACGTCGTCCATCAGCGCGCTTTCTCCCGCCGCTCCGCCCGCCAGGCGGACGTGGACTTCACCGTCGAGACTCGCAACGGCGCGCACGCGCGGGAGATCGAGCGGGCTCTGGCGGCAGCGGGGTTGCCGGTGGAGCGGTTGACGCCGGACGATCCCTAGAGCACTTGGTCCTTTACATCTGCTTTTAATCCTCATATGGTGCCCGCACGCCGCCCCCGGGGCCGGCCGACAACCCGAGAGGAACGCCGGACTTGCGCCTGCTCGTCTGCGACGTCGACGCCGTCAAGGCGCTGGCCCTGGAGCGGGCGCTCGGCTCCCGGTTCGATCTTCGGGTGGTGACCACGCTCGCCGATGCCGAGCGCGAGCTGCGGCGCACGGACTGGCGGCCGGACATCATCGTGGCCCCGATCGAGCTGCCGGACGGCGGCGCGGCGACCCTCCTCCGCCTCGGCTCTTCGGCCGGGCCGATCCCGATCCTCGTGAGCACCGGCACCCCGGTCGAGACCCTGCGCAAGCAGGTCGAGGTGCTCGGTGGCACGGGTCGTGGCGAGCCCGATACCCTGACCCTGCTACGGACCGTCGTCCAGCAGCAGCAGCTCTTCCACCAGACGTTCGCCGCCAACAAGACGCAACTCCTGGCCGAGCTCGAGCGGATCGCCACCAACGCCGCCGAGGCCGCGGTCTCGCGGGCCGTGGAGCGCCTCATGAGCCGCCTCGGTCTCGACGACTCGGAGGGGGTGCGCCTCGCGGTCCGTCTCGCCCGCGCCTGGGAGGCGGCCAAGAGCAAGTTCGTCTCCGCGCTCGCGACCGGTATCGCCTCGGCGTTCCTCCTGGCCCTCGGCGCGGGCTTCGTGGCCCTGCTCAAGGGGGGCAGCTCGAAATGAGGGTGGTTCGAGCTCCCGCCCACTGATCCGGGAGCCGGCGGAGGGCGTACAGCCGGCCGAGCCTCGATGACGAGCACCGCGCCCTCCCCCCTCGCCCATCCCTCGGCCGGGCTTGCCACGCGGCGGCCGCGGCGTTTGACTGCACCCATGGCGGAGGAACGCGGTGACCGGCCGCGGCAGGAGATCGCCGAGCACACTCGCGACCTCGCGCTCGTCGCGCGGAGCCGGGATCGAGAGGCCTTCCGCCGCCTGTTCGAGCACTACGGTCCCCGGGTCAAGGCCTATCTCCGTCGGCTGGGCGCGGACGAGGAAGCGGCCGAGGACCTGACCCAAGACGTGTTCGTCGCGATCTGGCGGCGGGCCGCGCAGTTCGATCCGGCCAAGGCGTCGGTCTCCACATGGGTCTTCACGATCGCCCGCAACAAGCGGATCGACGCGCTGCGCCGCGACCGGATGGTGCCCGGCGGGGGAGACGAGCTCGACCTCGAGATCGATCCGGCGCCGCGCGGCGACGCGACGGCCGAGTTCAACCAGACGAGCGCCCGGGTCATGCGGGCGGTGGAGACGCTGCCCGAGGAACAGAAGAGGTTGCTCAAGATCTTCTATTTCGACGACAAGCCCCACAGTGCCATCGCGGCGGAGCTCGGCCTGCCGCTCGGCACCGTGAAGTCGCGCCTGCGTCTCGCGATCGCCAAGCTCCGCGCCCTGCTCGGGGACGATCGGCAATGACCACCGAGCTGACGCGCGACGACCTCTTGCTCGCCCACGCGGCGGGGCGTCTGCCCGCGGCGATCGCCCTCGCAGTCGACACCCACCTCGCCCTCTCGGGCGAGGCGCGGGTCCGCTTCGCCACCTGCCTCGCACTCGGCGGCGTGCTCCTCGAGGAGGCGGAGCCCGAGCCCCTGACACCGGGCGCCTGGGAGCGCCTGGAGCGCAAGTTGGAGCGGGAAAAGGCTCTGCCTGGGCGCGAGCCGGAGCCCGTCGACCCGCGCGTACCGCGGCCGCTTCGCCGGCTCGTCCCGCGCGGCTTCGACGCCCTGCCCTGGCGCAATCTCGGACCCGCCCAGGAGGTCGCCCTGCCGATCGGTCCGCCCGGCTATCGGGCGCGCCTGTTGCGCCTCGAGGCCGGCAGGAGCGTGCCCCGTCACACCCACGAGGGCCACGAGCTGACCGTCGTGATCGAGGGCGGCTTCACCGACGTGCGAGGCCACCACGTCCGGGGCGATCTCGTGATCGCCGATCCCAGCGTCGAGCATCGCCCGGTCGCCGATCGGGACGGCGATTGCCTGTGCCTCGTCGTCACCGACGCCCCGCTCCGGCTCACCGGGCCCATCGGCCGGCTTCTCAACCCTCTGTTGCGCATCTGAGCGCTGCCGGCGCGCGCGGGGCTTGACCGCGCCGCCTCGCCGACCGATCAGGGCCGCGACCTGCCGGCCCTTGCCGGTGTCGCGCCCCGCTGACCGCCGGGAGGGCTCGTGACCGACACGACCTTGCTGCACGCCCTGATCCTCGGGGTGGTCGAGGGCCTGACGGAGTTCCTCCCGGTCTCCTCGACCGGCCATCTGATCCTCGCGGGTTGGTTGCTGGGCTTCGCCGGTCCGCCCGGCAAGGTCTTCGAGGTGGCGATCCAGCTCGGCGCGATCGTCGCGGTCTGCATCCTCTATTTCCGCCGCCTCTGGCGGGTGGCAGCGGCATTGCCTTCGAGTGTCACCGCCCGCCGCTTCGTGCTCGCCCTCGCTCTCGGCTTCCTGCCGGCCATGGTTCTGGGGGTCCTGCTCCACGGCTTCATCAAGGGCGTGCTGTTCTCCCCATGGGTCGTGGTCACCTCCCTCGTGGCGGGTGGCGTCGCGATCCTCGTCATCGAGCGGCTGCGGCCGAGGGTCCGGGTCGAGCGCGCCGAGGACGTTCCACCGCGCACCGCGCTCGTGGTCGGCTTCTGTCAGGCACTCGCCATGGTGCCCGGCGTGTCGCGCTCCGGGGCCACCATCCTGGGTGGTGTGCTGCTCGGGGTCGAGCGACGGGCAGCGGCCGAGTTCTCCTTCTTCCTCGCGATCCCGACGATGCTCGCTGCCACGGTCTACGACCTCTACAAGAACCGCGCCCTCCTCGCCGCGGACGACCTCGTCACGATCGCGGTCGGTTTCCTCGCCGCCATGATCACGGCGATCGTGGTGGTCGAAGGCCTCTTGCGTTGGTTGCAACGGCACACCTTCGAGCTCTTCGGCTGGTACCGGATCGCCGTCGGGCTCGTGATGGCCGGCGTGCTCGCGCTCGCCGCCTGAGACCCGGTCAGTCCCGCTGCTCGATCCGGCAGACCGGGTCGCCGACCTCGAGGTCCGAGCCGGCCTCGGCCAGGATCTCGAGCAGCACCCCGTTGCAGGGCGCGGTCACCTCGCTCGTCACTTTCTCGGTTTCGACCTCGTAGAGCACGTCGCCCGCCGCGAAGCTGGCGCCGGGGGCGACCCGCCAGGCGACCAGCGTGCCCTCCTGCATGTTCATCGAGATCCGCGGGAGCTTGAGGACGACCTTCACGCGGGCCTCCGCCAGGCGAGCGTCGCTCGTACCGCCTCCTCGATCCGCTCCACGCCGGGCAGGACGGCGCGCTCGAGGACGGGCGCGTAAGGGATGCAGCAGTCGGGCACCGTCACCCGCCGGATCGGCGCCACGAGGGCGTCGAACGCCCGCTCGGCGACGAGCGCGGCCAAGTGGCTCGCGACCGAGCAGGTGTCGCGGGCCTCGTCCACCACCACGAGCCGCCCCGTTCGCCGTACCGAGGCCAGGATCGTCTCGAGGTCGAGCGGCACGACGGTGCGCGGGTCGACGACTTCGACCTCGATCCCCTCGCCCGCGAGCGCCTCGGCGGTTTTCAGAGCCGGGCGGACCATGGCCCCGATCGCGACGAGGGTGAGATCGCGTCCGGCCCGGCGAACGGCCGCCTGCCCGAGCGGGATCACATACTCCTCGTCCGGCACCTCGCCCGGCTCGCCGCCGCGGCCCGCGGCCTGCAGGAAAAAGACCGGATCGTCGTCGCGGATCGCGGCCTTGAGCAGACCCTTGGCGTCGGCCGGCGAGCCCGGCATCACGACCTTGACCCCACCGAGGTTGGCGAGCACGGGATGGATCGCATCCGAATGCTGCGCCGCCGCCGACCGCCCGCCCCCCGAGACCGCCAGATAGGTGATCGGCAGCTTGATCTGACCGTTGGTCATGTAACGCAGCTTGGCCGCCTGGTTGGCGATCGCGTCCATGCCCGTGTAGACGAAGTTGCCGAACATCATGTGGCAAACGACGCGCCGGCCGGCCGCCGCGGCCCCCACCGCCATGCCGGAAATGAGTGCCTCGCAGATCGGCGTGTCGCGGACCCGATCCGGCCCGAACCGCTTCCAGAGCCCCTTGGTATCGCCGAACAGGCTCGCCTTGACGTCCTCGCCGAACAGGACGATCCGCGGATCTCGCTCCATCTCCTCGAGGAGCGCCTCGTTCATCGCCTGGATCATGCGTTTGCGGCTCACGGCTCGTCTCCTCGGGCGAGCGCGGCGAACATGTGCCCGCGCGCGCGGGCCGGGTCGGGCTCGGGCGAGGCTTCGGCGAAGCGGACCGCCTCGAGCACGGTCGCCTCGATCTCGCGGTCGATCCGTGCGAGCTCCTCCCCCATTCCCGGCTCCTCCTCGCGCAGCCGGCGCGCGAACCGTTCGATCGGGTCGCTGGCCCGCCAGGCCTCGACCTCGGCCTCGTCACGGTAGGGCTCGGTGATGAAGGTCACCTCGTATTCGACGTGACCGCGGGTTCGGTAGGTGCGCGCCTCGATCAGGCTCGGTCCCTGCCCCTCTCGCGCCCGTCGCACGGCCGCGTTCGCCGCCTGCCAGACCGCCACCACGTCGTTGCCGTCGATCTCCGCGAAGGGCACCCCGAAGGGCCGGGCGCGCTCCGCGATCGAGCCCGAGGTCACGGTCGCGGTCGGGGAGAATTCGGAAAAGCCGTTGTTCTCGCAGACCAGGATCAAGGGCAGCTTCCAGAGCGAAGCGAGGTTGAGCGCCTCCATGAGCACGCCCTGGTTGGCCGCTCCGTCGCCGAAGAAGGCCACCGCCACCCGGCCGTCGCCGTCGAGTTGGGCGGCGAGTGCCGCGCCGGTCGCGAGCGCGATCCCGCCGCCCACGATCCCGTTCGCGCCGATGATCCCCTTCGAGAAGTCGGCGACGTGCATCGAGCCGCCGAAGCCGCCGCAGATCCCGTCCGCTCGACCGTAGATCTCGGCCATCATCCGCGCCGGGTCGCCGCCCTTGGCGAGGAAATGGCCGTGGCCGCGGTGCGTGCTCGTGATCCAGTCCCGTTCGGAGAGGTGCTGGCAGACCCCGACCGCGACCGCTTCCTCGCCGACATAGAGGTGGACCGGTCCGGGCAGCTTGCCGGCGGCGCAGTCGCGGGCGAGTTGCTCCTCCATCCGGCGGATCAGCACCATCCGCCGGTACATCTCGAGGAGCTCCTCGCGCGGAAGATTACTGCCGCCCGCCGCCATCCTCTCGACCTCCCATGGGCTCGGGTCGCGGCCCGAGATCGTCGCCCGGATCGCCGCGCATCGTCCAGCCGCCGTCGACCGGCCAGATCGCGCCGGTGATGAACGCCGAATCCGGCTCGCAGAGAAACGCGATGACGCGGGCGACCTCCTCGGGCCGTCCCCACCGGCCGACCGGCGTCCGCTCGGCATAGCGGTCGTAATCGAGAATGCCCTTGCGGATCCGCTCCTCGAGGACCGGGGTCAGGATGTAGCCGGGGGCCACGGCGTTCACGGTGATCCCGTAACGCGCATTCTCGAGCGCGAGCGCCCGGGTGAGGCCGACGAGCGCGTGCTTGGCGGTCGTGTAGCCGGCCCGCCAGGGCAGCGCCATGAGCCCCAGGATCGAGGAGATGTGGACGATCCGGCCGAAGCGCTGCACCCGCATCGCCGGCACGCAGAGCGCCGCCATCCGCGCCGAGCCGTGCACGTGGATCGCCACCATCCGCTCGAAATGCGCGAACGGCTGCTCGTGCAGGGGCTTGATCTCTTGCGCGTTGATCCCGGCGCAGCTCACGAGCACGCTCGGGGGGCCGATCGCCCGCTCGAGTGCGGCATGCGCGCGAGCGCATGCCTCGGGGTCGGCGACGTCGCAGGCTTCACCGACCGCATCCACCCTGAGCTCCGCCCGGAGCCGCTCGGCGGTCGCGGCGATGCGGTCGGAATCGAGATCGACGAGTGCGAGCGCCGCCCCCATCCGGCCGAGCGCACGGGCAGTGGCCAGCCCGATGCCCGAGGCCGCGCCGGTGACGAGCGCCACCCGTCCCGTGAGCGTTCCCGTCATGCCGCCTCCCCGACCGACCCCGGCGAGCCTCGCCAGCCGGCGAGGGGGCGTCAAGGCGGCCCGCCCGGGTCGCTCCGCAGGGCAGCGCTGCGGGCCCCGCGGTCCTGCAGCGGCTCTTGTCGCCGGGGCCCGCGGGCGGCACTCTCGGGGCCGAGTGCTGCCGCTTCCCTCGGGGGCGCACGACCGAGCCGTAGCCGGAGGAACGTCCATGACCTCGAGCCCGACCCGCCGCCGCCTGCTCGCGCTGTCCGGTGCTGCGCTGGGTGCGAGCGCGCTGCCCGGCGGTCTCCGGGCGGCCGATCCGCTCAAGGTCGGCTTCGTCTATGTCGGCCCGATCGGCGATCACGGCTGGACCTATCGCCACGATCTGGGGCGCCAGGCGATCGAGAAGGCGCTCGGCGACAAGGTCCGCACCAGCTACGTCGAGAACGTTTCGGAGGGGCCCGACGCCGAGCGTGTCATTCGCCAGCTCGCCAGCTCCGGTCACGGCCTCGTCTTCGCGACCTCTTTCGGCTTCATGAATGCGACCGAGAAGGTCGCGCGCGCTTTCCCGAAAGTGAAGTTCGAGCACGCCACCGGCTACAAGCGCCTCGAGAATCTCGCGACCTACGACGCCCGTTTCTACGAGGGCCGGGCGGTGATCGGCACGATAGCCGGTCATCTGAGCAAGACGAAGAAGATCGGTTATATCGGTAGCTTCCCGATCCCCGAGGTCGTGATGGGCATCAACGCGTTCACCATCGCCGCCCACAAGATCGACCCCTCGATCCAGGTCCGCGTGATCTGGGTCAACAGCTGGTACGATCCGGGCAAGGAGGCGGACGCCGCCAAGGCCCACATCGACCAGGGCGCCGACATCATCGTCCAGCACACCGACAGCCCGGCGGCCGTGCAGGTCGCCGAGGAGCGCGGGCTGATGGCCTTCGGCCAGGCCTCCGACATGCGCCGCTTCGGCCCCAATGCCCAGCTCACCGCGATCGTCGACAATTGGGACGCCTATTACGTGAGCCGGGCCAAGGCGGTGCTCGACGGCACCTGGAAGAGCCACGCGGTCTGGATGGGGATCAAGGACGGCGCGGTCGAGATCGCGCCCTACGGCCCCAAGGTGCCGCAGGCCGTCCGCGAGGCGGCCGACGCCGTAAAAAACGGCATCATGGCCGGCACGCTCCACCCCTTCACAGGGCCCATCAAGGACCAGAAGGGCACCGAACGCATTCCGGCAGGCCGACACGCGAGCGACGAGGAGCTCCACAAGATGGACTGGTACGTGCCCGGCGTGACGGCCTGACGGATCGTGTCCGGCACCCTCGGGCGGCCGCCGAAAAAAAGGGCCGCCCGAGGGCGGCCGAGTGAAAGGGGAGGCATCACAACGTCAGGGAGGACAGTGACACGGCGCTGGCCTTCCCGGGCTCCGACCCGGTGCGGTCGTCACCGTGTCACGGTAGCCAGACTACTCCGACAGGGTTGAAAAGATCGTTAACGCCACACGGCCCGTTTCGCTGCTTCGGAGCGCGTGGCGTTCAGGCGTCCTCGGGTAGGTCGGCCATGGCACGGCCTTCGAACGCGGTCTCGACCTCTTCCGCCAACAGCTCGTAGCGGTCCGCGTAGCGCGGGGAGAAATGGAAAGGAACTACCCGGCGGACCCCGGCCAGCCGGGCGAGTGTACCCGCCTCCCGTGCGGTGAGGTGGTGCCGCGCGCGGGCTCGTGCCCGATCCACCTCGAGGAAGGGAGCCTCGATCAAGAGCGTGTCGGCCCCGCGCGCGAGGCTCAGGATCCGCTGGACGTTCCGGCTCGTCCACGCGCAATCGGTGACGTAGACGACCCGCTGACCCGGGACCACGTCCAGGGCCTGCCGCCGCAACGTACCGAGCGGCACCACCCGCTCGTGCGGACCGCGGGTCGTCGGCCAGCGGGCGAGGATCGGGGTGTCGTCGGGGACGCCCGAGAGCACCGCCTCCTTGAGCTCACTCAACCACGGCCCGACGCCGAGGCCCAGCGCTTCGAGGTGATTGCGCCGGATCTGCACGTGCCGGCGCTCCTCGACCGCGTAGGCGAGAGAGGGCACCGCGTGGTCCAGCGGCACCGCACGGATCAGCAGGCGGGGCTCCTCCCGCACCAGATCGGCCTCGCCCCGCCACTCCTCGACCGGGCTCGGGCGGAACCGGTCGCGCAGCGCCAGCCGCGCCCGGCGCCGGCAGCCCGCTTCCAGAACCTCGAGCACCTCGAAGGTCACGCTCTCGCGAAAGCTCGGGGCCAGGTTCCAGCTGTAGGAGGCGAGCCGATGGACGAGGCGCCCGATCGTCCCCTCGGGGCCGACGACCCGGATCGTTCGCTCGCGCCCGAGGACGACCCGCAGCAGCCGCTCGAAACCGCAGAAATGATCGAGGTGGGTGTGGCTCAGGAGGACGTCGCTCACCCGCAGGAGCTTGCGGGCCGAGAGTCCGCCGAGCTCGCCCAGGTCGAAGAGGAACGCCCGCCCGCCGCCGATCAGATCGGCGAACACCGCCGGATCCCCCGAGGGGCCGTTGACCAGCTCGAGGTCGAAGGCGCTGCGCATCAGCGCCGGCGGGCCTCGGGAGCCAACGTGGAAGCGGTAACTCTCGCGGCACCGCGAAGACCGAGGGCCGGGTTCCTCGGATCCGTGCGCCGGCGCCTCGCGTCCACCGGCCTTCGATCGGGCGAGCACGGCTCCGCGCCGGCGGGCTGCGGAGCCGAGACGTTCGCTCGGCAGGGTGCGCCGGCGCGCCGATCGGGAGCCGCATGGGCGGGACCCCCCGGCCGACCCCCGTTCGCCCGGAACCCGCGGAGAGCACGGCCGAGACAGGAGTGCGCGAACGCGCTCCCTCCCGCGTGCGCAGCCGAGGGAAACCGGGAAAGCGTAGCCGACCCCGGCGAATGGAGAAGAAGCATCGGTTCCGCGCGGATCCTTGGTGCCCCAGGAGGGACTCGAACCCCCACGCCCGAGCGGGCAGCAGATTTTGAGTCTGCCGCGTCTACCGGTTCCGCCACTGGGGCACGCTCGCGGCTCTAGAGCCCGCCTTCGGGCCGGTCAAGGATCGCCCGCGACGGGCGCCACTTCGAGCAGCGCACCGTGCGCGGCCACCACCCGGACTCGGCTCCCCGCCGGCAGGTCCGGCCCGCTCGCCGACCAGACCGTATCGCCGATCCGCACCTTGCCCCGGCCGTCGACGATGGGTTCGACCAGGGTGACGACCCGGCCGATCTGGGCTTCGGCCCGCCGGTTCAACGAGGACTCCTCCCGTTCCGTGGCCGCGCCGCGCCGCCGCGCCAGCCACACGCCCGCGGCCAGGAGGTTGAGCAGCGAGAAGAGGGTGATCTGCCACGGCCAGGCGAGGCCGGGCACGAGCCAGAGCACGCTTCCGGTCGCGAGTGCCGCGATCCCGAGCCAGATCAAGACGAAGCCCGGTGCGACCGCCTCGAGGAGCACGAGAAGGCCGCCCAGGAGCCACCAGTGCCAGGGTTGCGGGGTCACGAGGCCGGCTGCTCCCCGGTCCGCGACCCGGGCCCCGAGCCGAGCGGCCGACCATAGGCCTCGCGGGCGAGTTCGGCGATGCCGGCGAGCGAGCCGAGCACCCCGGTCGCTTCGACCGGCAGCACGAGCGTCTTCTGATTCGGGCTGGTCGCCATCGCTTCGAGGGCCTTGAGATATTTCTCGGCGACGAAATAGTTGACCGCGAGCGGGCTGCCTTCGGCGATCGCCTTGGACAGCATCGCCGCCGCCCGCGCCTCCGCCTCGGCCAGCCGCTCGCGTGCCTCGGCGTCGCGGAAGGCGGCCTCGCGGCGGCCCTCGGCCTCGAGGATCACCGCCTGCTTCTCCCCCTCGGCCTTGAGGATCGCGGCCTGTCGTTCGCCCTCGGCCTGCAGCACGGCGGCCCGCTTGTCCCGCTCGGCCTTCATCTGCCGGGCCATCGCGTCGACCAGGTCCTGGGGTGGCGTGATGTCCTTGATCTCGATCCGCGTGACCTTCACACCCCAGGGTTGGGTCGCCTCGTCGACCACCGCGAGCAAGCGAGCATTGATCTCGTCGCGCCTCGACAGGAGCTCGTCGAGGTCCATCGAGCCGATGACCGTGCGAATGTTGGTCATGGTTAGGTTCAAGGTGGCAGTCGACAGCTCGCGGACTTCGTAGGCCGCCTTCGCCGCGTCGAGCACCTGGAAGAAGACGATCGCATCCACCGTGACGACCGCGTTGTCGCGGGTGATCGCCTGCTGCGAGGGGACGTCCAGCACCTGCTCCATCATGTTGAGCTTGGCGCCGATCCGCTCGACGAACGGGACGATCAGGTTGAGGCCGGGACCGAGGGTGCGGACGTAGCGGCCGAACCGCTCCACCGTGTACTCGTAACCCTGGGGCACCGAGCGCACCCCCAACAGCACGAGGACGAGCGCGATGGCGAACAGCACGAGCGAGAGTGACGCGAAGGGATCCATCCCGACCTCCATGGCCACGCCCGCCGCGGCTCGCCCGCCATCGCACAGCGAAGGTCAACGCTTCGTCAAGACGGGATGGTACGACTGCTTGTGCGGCCGCGGCCGCTCGTCTATCCGGGTACGGGACCGCGTGTCGGGAGAGCGGGCGTGCTGCGCGCCGGCTACGATTGGATGATGCGGCTGGCGGCTTCGCCGCGCGCCGACCGGGCACTCGCGATCGTCGCCTTCCTCGAGAGCTCGATCTTCCCGATCCCCCCCGATGCCATGATCGTGCCGATGATCCTCGCCCGCCCCGGGCGGGCTTGGCGGATCGTGCTGATCGCGACCGTGGCCTCGGTGCTGGGTGGGCTCGCCGGTTACGCGATCGGCTATTTCCTCTACGAGACGCTCGGTCGCCGGGTCATCGAGCTCTACGGCCTCGCCGAGAAGGCCGAGCAGTACCGGTTGGCCTATGCCGAGTGGGGCCTCTGGATCATCCTGATCAAGGGCCTCACGCCCATCCCCTACAAGCTCGTGACGATCGCGAGCGGCCTCGCCGCGTTCGACATCTGGGTGTTCACGCTCGCCTCGATCGTCACCCGCGGTGCACGCTTCCTCCTGGTAGCGGCTCTGCTGCGGGCCTTCGGCTCGCCGATCCGCCGCTTCATCGAGGAGCGTCTGACGCTCGTCACGACCGCTTTCGCCGCGGCGATCGTCCTCGGATTCGTCGCGCTGCGCTATCTCTGATAGGCTGTCCTCGAGAGGCCGAGAGCCGGAGGAGACCGCGTGCAGGCACCGGGTGGGACCAGCGGAACAGCCTCGCCGTCGGCCGAAGGCCGCGCGCTCCTGCTCGTGGCCCTCGCCGCGGCGATGGCACTCGCGACGGCCTTCGCCCTCGAGCATCTCGGGGGGTACGCGCCCTGCTCGCTCTGCGTGTACGAGCGCTGGCCCTGGGCGGCGGCTCTGATCGTGGCGCTCGCCGGCAAGCTGCTCGGCCGGCCTCGCCCCGCTCTCCTGATCGTCGGCCTTCTGCTGCTGGGTAATGCCGCCCTTTCGGCCTACCACGTCGGCGTCGAGGCCGGTTGGTTCGCCCTGCCCGGGACCTGTGCGGCCGGCGGTGGTGCCACCACGCTCGAGGAACTGCGCGCCCAGCTCGAGGCGGCGCGCCCCACCTGCGACCGCGTCGCACTGCGCGTCCTCGGCCTCTCGCTCGCCGCCTGGAACGGTATCGCAGCCGCCGCGGTCGCAGCCTTCGCGGCTCTGGCCTTCGTCCGGGCGCGCCGTCTCAGCAGCTGAACAGCGTGGCCCCGGTCGCGTGCTGGAGCACGTGCCGGGTGGCGCCGCCGAGCACGAGCTGGCGCAGCCGGGCGTGGCTGTAGACGCCCATCACCAGAAGGTCGGCACCGAGCTCGCCCATGTGCGCCAAGAGATCCGCGCCGACATTGCCGGAGGCCGGCAGCCGCCGGCCGCTGGCCGCGACCCCGTGCCGCTCGAGGAGTGCCAACGCGCCGTCGAGGCTGTCGGCGCCCTCCTCGCCGATGGTCACGATCTCGACCGCGACCGCCGTCTGCAGGAACGGAAGCGCGTCCTTGAGCGCCCGGGCCGCCTCCTTGCGGCCGTTCCAGCCCACGAGAACCCTGCGACCGAGATCGGCCGCGAACCCGTTCGACGGCACGAGCAGCACCGGGCCACCGGCACCGAGCGCCGCCTGCTCGATCGGTTGCAGGGCGAGCGCGTCGATCCCGTGCACCTCGAAGCGCGGCCCGATCGTGAGGTCCGCGGTACGCGCGAGCCGGGAGAGACACTCGCCGGGGTCACCCTCGAGGTGGCGCCAGAGCGCGCCGGAGGCGGGCTCGCAGACCCGTCGGAAGGTCGCCTCGAGCCGCTCGGTCACGACCTTCGCGGCCTGCCGCTGAGCCTCGATGATCTCGGGTCCGACATAGGCGGCACCCTCGCCGTAGCCGACCGGCACGATCGGTGGCGGCGTAACGTGCACGGCGACGAGCCGGGCACCGAAGCGTCGCGCGAGCTCGAGCGCGGCCCGCAGGCGCGCCTCGTTGCCGGCATCGTCGGCGAGCTGGAGCAGGATCGTTCGATAGGTCATGGGCTGCCGCGTCCCCCTCGTTGCACGGGCCGAGCTTCGGCGCCCTCAACCTAGCAGCCGCCAGCCGGCGGCGATACGGGCGGCGGTCGTCACCCAGCACATGGCCGCGAAGACGAGAGCGAGGATCGGGAACCAGGCGGGCCAGAGACAGACCGCCACGAAGAAGGCGATCGTTTCGCTGCCCTCGGTGAGCCCACCGAGGTAGTAGAGCGACTTCTTGCCGCGCGCCGCGGTCTCGAGGCCGCGCCGGCTCGCCATCACGGCGAAGGCCAGAAAGGAGCTGCCGGTGCCCATGAAGGCGAACAGCAGGAAGGCGGCGGCGTGCGCGTTCCGCGGCGGATCGAGAAACGCGAAGGCGTAGGCCATGGCCGCGTAGACGATGAAGTCGAAGACGATGTCGAGGAAACCGCCGCGATCCGTGATTCCGTTGTGCCGGGCGACCGCACCGTCGAGCCCGTCGGCCAACCGGTTCACGAGGAAAAGGGCGAGGCCGAGAAGCGGCCGGCCCGCGGCGACGAGGGAGGCCGCGAGGAGGCCCGTCAGGAAGCCCGCGATGCTGACCGTGTCGGCGGCGATGCCGGTCGCGGCCAGCCGACGACCGGCCCGGTTCAGCAGCGGGTCGACGAGGCGGCGCGCCGCGGCGTCCAGCATCCGACGAGCCGGTGGCGATCGGGCGGCTCAAGAGCGTCCCTGGCGCGGCTCGAACGGCACCACCCGCTCCTTGCCCGCAGGGGCCGACGCCGCGCCCGTCGCGGGTGGCTCCGCCGCGGGCTCGCCACTCGTCACCCCCGCGGTCACCGCTCCGCTCACGGCTTCCTCGCGTCGCATCCGCGCCGCGAGCACGACGCCGAAGGGCAGCGAGGCGATGTAGAGCAGGGCCAGGAGCGAGAGGGTGACCCAGGGCTCGGTGACCAGAAGGGCCATCAACAGGCCGGCCATCGCGAGCGTGGGCACGATCTGGTCGGGCCGCAGCCGCAACCGCTTGAGCGAGAGGGTCGGCACGCGGCTCACCATCAGCATCGCCACGACGGCGAGCGTGGCGGCGTTGACCCAGGGGCTCTGCCAGAACCCCTGAGCGAAGGCGAACCAGGCGATCATGGGCGAGAGCGCGAGGCCGGCCGCTGCCGGCGCCGGTACGCCGGTGAAGAAATGGTGGGACCAGCGCGGGCGGTTCGGGTCGTCGGCCTCGGTGTTGAAGCGGGCGAGGCGCAGCGCACAGCAGACCGCGAACAGCAGAGCCACCGCCCAACCGAGGCCGCGGATCGGCTGGAGCGCCCAGAGATAGACCAGAAGGGCAGGGGCCACGCCGAAATTGAAGAAGTCGGCGAGGCTGTCGAGCTCGGCACCGAGCTTGCTCTGAATGTTCAACAGCCGCGCCGCCCGGCCGTCGAGGCCGTCCAGGACCGCGGCCGCGACGATCAGCGCGACCGCGACGTCGTAGCGACCGTCGAGCCCGTAACGGAGCCCGGTGAAGCCGGCGCACAGGCTCAGGATGGTGAACAGGTTCGGCACCATGTGCAGCAGCGGACGGCGGGTCCGCTGCCGCTGCCGGCGCCGGCCACGCAGCATCATGTCATCCGCCTCCGCCGCGGGGCCCGCTCCGCGTCCAGCTCCGCCAGCACCGTCTCGCCGGCGATCGTGCTCTGCCCCAAGAGCACGAGCGGCGTCGTCCCCGTCGGCAGATAGACATCGCAGCGGCTGCCGAAGCGAATCAAGCCTACGCG
>DAIOUO010000013.1:0-24547 GCA_036759485.1 Geminicoccaceae bacterium
GCACCGCAGAGGGCGAAGCGGCGGCTGACGCGACCCGGCTCGTCTGGTAGGTGGAGGGCATGAAGGTCGTGGGCCTCTTCGCCGGCATCGGCGGCTTCGAGATCGGGCTGCGCGCGGCCGACCGCGAAACGGTGCTGACCTGCGAGTGCTGGGCGCCGGCCGTGGCGGTGCTGGCGGAGCGGCTGGGGGGCGTGCCCAACCATCGCGACATTCGCGAGCTCGCCGATCTGCCCGAGGATGCCGAGCTCGTCTGCGGTGGCTTTCCCTGCCAGGACCTGAGCCAGGCCGGGAAGACCGTCGGGATCGGCGGCGCCCGCTCGGGCCTGGGCGACGAGGTCTTCCGCTTGCTTCGAAAGCGGATCGCCGCCGGCCGGCCGGTGCCCTGGGTGCTGCTCGAGAACGTGTCCTTCATGCTCCATCTCGAAGGTGGGCGGGCGATGGAGCGGCTCGTCCACGCCTTCGAGGACATGGGATATCGCTGGGCCTATCGGGTGGTGAACAGTCTCGGCTGGCTGCCGCAGCGCCGCGAGCGGGTGTTCTTCCTCGCTTCCCGCGTGGCCGACCCGGCCGACGTGCTGCTGGGCGACGAGGCCGAGCCGAAGCCGGCCGAGACGGCGATCGGCAAGATCGCGCACGGTTTCTATTGGACGGAGGGGATCCGCGGCCTCGGCTGGGCGCCGGACGCGGTCCCGACCCTCAAGAACGGCTCGAGCGTCGGGATCCCGGCGCCACCGGCCATCCTGATGCCCGACGGGCGGGTGGTGAAGCCCGACATCCGCGACGCCGAGCGGCTGCAGGGCTTCGCCGAGGACTGGACGGCACCGGCCGCTCGCGTCGCAAAGCCTTCCTGGCGCTGGTCGCTCGTCGGCAACGCCGTCACCGTACCCGTGGCGGAATGGCTCGGCGGGCAGCTCGTGCAGCCGAACGGCTACGATTCGAGCCGGGACCGACCGTTGCCCCTCGGCGGGCGCTGGCCCAGGGCGGCACGGTTCGACGGGCACGTTCGCTACGCCGTTGCGATCAACGATTTTCCGGTCTGGGAGGAACGCAAGCCGCTCGAGTGCTTTCTTCGACACGCCGGCGAGCCGCTCTCGGCCCGGGCCACGGCCGGTTTCCTCGAACGCACGAACCGGAGCTCGCTGCGGTTTCCGGCAGGCTTCCGCGAGGCGCTGCGCGCCCATCTCGACCGCGTGTCGGCCGGAGCGCCGCTCGCCCTCGCGGCGGAGTGAGCTTGGCGCGGCCGGTCCTGCCTACGGATCCGGTCCGCAGCGCCCTCATGAAGCGGGTGCGGCAGAAGCGCACCACGGCCGAGGAGCGGGTGGCGGCCGTGCTGCGGGAGCTCGGTGTCCGCTATCGCCGGAACGTGCGCACGCTGCCCGGTTCTCCCGATTTCGCGAACAAGAAGCGCGGTTGGGCGATCTTCGTGATGGGCTGCTTCTGGCACCATCACACCAACTGCCCACGGGCGACGGTGCCGAAGCGCAATCGGGAGTTCTGGGAACGGAAGTTCCGCGACAATCGGAAGCGGGATGCGGCCAAAGTGCGCGCATTGCGCGCGCGCGGGTTCCGGGTGATCCTCGTCTGGGAGTGCGCGGCCCTCGACGGCTGGCGCCCACCCTTATCGCTCGTGGATCGCAGCGCCGCCGGCGTTCGGAGCCGCGAAAGGGGACCGAGTCGCCCTGGAATGGCCGATCGATGAACGAGGACGAGCTTCTTCCGGAGAACTCGGTTCGGGCGGAACTCGACGAGGCCACGAGCAAGTCGCGCGATGCTCTGACGGCTGCCGGCAACAAGAACTTCGCGGAGGCTTTCTCCAACGCTCTCGCTCGCTCCGTTGCGGATCGACTGAGAGACCGCTTCCCCGGCATCCTGCCGGATCCACACGGGCGGGGGTCGAGTCCCGGGCTCCGACACCGAAGGGGCCGAAGCGGCTCGACGTGAACTACAGCACGACCCAACTCGGCCTCGCCCTCGGGATATCGATCAAAACGTTCTCGTTCAGGGACGCCAGGAGCGGCCGCTACACCAAGAACTTCACCGCGCGGGACAACGAGATGCGTGCGGAAGCCGAGGATTACCACGAACGGCAACCGTATGCGGTTTTGATCGGACTCGTTATCTTGCCTCTCGACGCGTGCGAGGACGGGGAAGACGCCAAGTGGTCGAGCTTCGCCCAAGCTGTGGAAATCTTCCGGTGGCGCGCGGGGCGCCGGGAGCCCACCGACAAGCCGTCCCTGTTCGAGAAACTTTTCCTCGGTGTCTACCGGGCCGAAGAGCCCCGTCGCGGCGAGGTCTGGTTCTTCGACGTCGAGGAACTCCCCCCGCGAAGAGGCGTGCCGCCGCCCGAGCTGCGGCTCGACTGGAACCGGCTCGTCGACGTCATCGTCGATGTATACGACCGGCGTAACGGCATCTCGTTACGCGATCCCGAGGGATACGGGCGCGAGAAGCGCAGACGGGAGCGAGACCGCTCCGGCCGAGCATGACGCCTTGCGCCTACTGCCGAGGCCGCCCATCTCTCGGCCACCCGTGTGACCCCCGTGGAGCATGCCTTGATCGATCCCGCCGTCGCGGCGGAGGCGGCGCGCCGGCGCACCTTCGCCATCATCTCGCATCCCGACGCCGGCAAGACCACGCTCACCGAGAAGCTCCTCCTGTTGGGCGGTGCCATCCACCTCGCGGGCGAAGTCAAGGCCAAGGGCGAGCGCCGCCGGGCCCGCTCGGACTGGATGGCGATCGAGCAGCAGCGCGGGATCTCGGTCACCACCTCGGCCATGACCTTCGAACACGCGGGCTGCGTGTTGAACCTCTTGGACACGCCCGGCCACGAGGACTTCTCGGAGGACACCTACCGCACCCTCACCGCCGTCGATTCGGCGATCATGGTGCTCGACGCCGCCAAGGGCATCGAGGCGCAGACCCTCAAGCTCTTCGAGGTCTGCCGGCTCAGGGACGTGCCGATCGTCACCTTCGTCAACAAGCTCGACCGGGAATCGCTCGACCCCTTCGCGCTCCTCGACGAGATCCACGACCGCCTCGCCCTCGACGTGGCACCGATGCTCTGGCCCGTGGGCATGGGGCAGAACTTCCGCGGCTGTGCCGTGCGCGGTACGCGCGAACTGCTCTATTTCGACCCGGACGCCGGGCCGGTGCCGGAGCGCCGCCTCGAGCGGGGTACGACCGAATTGTTCGAGCGCGTGCCGGCCGAACAGCTCCAGCTCCTGGACGAGCAGATGGAGCTCGTCGACGGTGCCTTGCCGAGCTTCGACGAGACGGCCTATCGCGAGGGGCACCTCACGCCGGTCTTCTTCGGCAGTGCCTTGAAGACCTTCGGGGTGCGGGCCCTTCTGGACTTCCTGGCGGCGCACGCACCGGCGCCGCGGCCGCAGCCCGCGGCCGAGCGCGCGGTCGAGCCGGGGGAGCCGCAGGTGACGGGGTTCGTCTTCAAGGTCCAGGCGAACATGGACCCGAAGCACCGGGACCGGGTGGCCTTCGTCCGGCTCTGCTCGGGCCGCTTCACCCGCGGCATGAAGCTCGTCGCCACCCGTGACAAGAAACCGGTCGGGACCGCGGCACCGATCTTCTTCCTGGCCCGCGAGCGGGCGCTGGTCGAGGAGGCCTATGCCGGCGACATCGTGGGCCTGCCCAACCACGGCCAGCTCCGGGTCGGCGACAGCTTGAGCGAGGGCGAGCCGATCCGCTTCACGGGTCTTCCCGATTTCGCGCCCGAGATCCTGATGCGGGTGCGGCTCGGCGATCCGATGCGCGCCAAGCACCTCAAGAAGGCGCTCGAGGACATGGCGGAAGAAGGGGTCGTGCGGGTCTTCCGCCCCGAGATCGGCGCGGAGTGGATCGTGGGCGTGATCGGCCGGCTCCAGCTCGACGTGCTCAAGACCCGGCTCTCGGCCGAATACGACCTGCCGATCGACTTCGAGACCGCCCCCTACGTCACCGCCCGCTGGTGCGCTTCGGACGACCCCGAGGAGCTCGAGCGGCTCCTCGTCTCGAAGAAGGCTTCGATCGCCCGCGACCGGGACGGCGAGCCGGTCTATCTCGCGAGGAACGCTTGGGACCTCGGCCGGGTCCAGGAGGACTTCCCGAAGGTCCGATTCACCGCGACCCGCGAGCGGCACTGAGCCGCGGCGCGACCCGAGCCCCTTGCCCGCCGGCCGCGGCGGGCCAGATCAGCGGTCGGGAAAGGGGATCGTCATGCGGCACGAGCGGATCGTCATCGCCACGGGCTCGCCTTGGGGCCTGTTGCGCCTTCTGGGTTGGCGCGGAATCGTGGCGGTCGCGGCCGGGGCCGCGCTCCTCCTCACCCTCGCGCTCGTGGCCGGGGCGATCTTCCTGATCGTCTTCCCGGTGGCGCTCGGGGCGGGGCTGGTCGCCCGCTGGCTCGCCGGCCGGCGCCGCGAAGAGGCGGCCGAGATACGGATCGAGCGCTGGAGCCGTAGGGAGGAGGTCGAGCCCGATCGGATCGAGATCCTGCCCCCGCGGCGCCCGCGCTGAGCTGCGGAGGCTCGGCGCAGCCGCGACGGTGGCTCAGGCGGCGAGCGGGCGCTCCGAGCGGACCGTCCAGACGGGATCGGCCAGCAGGCGCTCGCCGCGCCGGTAGGCGTCGCGGAAGCGGTCGAAGCCGTGCGAGCCGCCGTTCACGAGCCGACGGGCCCGGCGCAGATCGCCCTCGAGCAGCGCCTCCTTGATGGCGAGCTGCCGCTCGGCCAGGAACAGGCCCAGCAAGAGCCCGGCCGTGGCCGGCTCGTTGGCGGCCTCGGGCGCCCGCAGGAGCTCCTCCCCGCGCCCGAGCCGGCGGCTCGCCCACGCGTAGTTGGCGCGGCCGGTGAGCTGGACGAAGCCGCGGCCCTTGAAGCGTTCGCCGTCGGGCGGTCCTTCGTTGCCGAGGTCGGCGCGGTGGTCGTAGAGGTCGAAGGGCCGGCCGCCCGGCGAGGTGTTGAAGCGCGAGACGGCCTCCTCGACCGGCTCGAAACTCTCGCTCTCCGCCCGCACCGTGGCGAGGGCGGCGAGCACCATGGGCTTGTCGACGAGGCCTGCGACCTCGAGGCCGGCTTTGACGTGCGGCAGGTTGCGGGCGAGGGCGTCGAGCGCGGTGAAGGGGAAGAGCTGGGCGACGAACTCGACGTCGATCCGATGCAGGACGGAGACCGGTCGGCCGGGGCGCCCCTCGACCAGCATCGACCAGGTGACCGGCCCGCAGACACCGTCGGCCAACAGCTCGTGGGCGCGCTGGAAGGCCAGGAGCGCCGCCTCGGTGGCGGCACCGAACCGGCCGTCGATCGGCCCCGGCGGGAAGCCCGCACGGGCGAGCAGCTCCTGGAGGCGGGCGACCTCGTGGCCGGTCGAGCCGCGGCGCAGCACCGGACGCATTCGTCTCACTCCCGTTGTAGGCGAGAATACCTATAACCCGCCGCGCGTCGGCCATCAACCGATAATCTTCATATCATCGAGGATCGGTCACGTATCGCGCGAACGGAAGGAGCCCGAGCATGCCTCTCGCTAGCGAGCATCGTCGGACCTTGTGGCCGGCCCCGGACGGGCGGGCGGCGCTGACCTACGACCAGCGTTTCCTGCCGCACGCCCTGCCCGAGCTCGTCCTCGAGCGGCTCGAGGACGCCGCCGCGGCGATCGCCGAGATGAAGGTGCGGGGTGCCCCCTTGATCGGCGCCGTGGCGGCCTTCGGGGTGGCGTTCGCGATGCGCGAGGAGCCGTCGGATGCCGCCCTCGAGAGGGCCTGCGATCGGCTCGCCCGGACCCGGCCGACCGCGGTCAATCTGCGCTGGGCACTCGAGCGGATGCGGACGCTGCTGGCCGCCGTTCCGCCTGCCGAACGTGCGGCGCGCGCCTTCGCCGAGGCGGTCGCGATCGCGGAAGAGGACGTCGCGGTCAATCGCGCGATCGGCGAGCGCGGACTGGCGCTGATCGAGGCGGTGGCCCGGCGCAAGCCGCCGGGCGAGCCGGTGCGGGTCTTGACCCATTGCAACGCCGGCCGGCTCGCCACGGTCGATTGGGGGACGGCGACCGCGCCCGTCTATCTCGCCCACCGGCAAGGGCTGGCGGTCCATGTCTGGGTCGACGAGACCCGGCCCAGGAACCAGGGGGCGGCGATCACCGCCTTCGAGCTCGGCCAGGAAGGCGTGCCGCACACCGTGATCGCCGACAATGTCGGCGGGCACCTCATGCGCGAGGGGCTCGTCGATCTCTGCATCGTCGGTGCCGACAGGGTCGCCCGCAACGGCGACGTCGCCAACAAGATCGGGACCTATCTCAAGGCGCTGGCCGCCTTCGACAACCGGGTGCCCTTCTACGTGGCGTTGCCCTCGAGCACGATCGACTGGCGGCTCGCCGACGGCTCGGCCATCCCGATCGAGGAGCGCTCGGGCGACGAGCTCGCCTGGATCGCGGGTCGGACCGCCGACGGGCGGATCGAGACGGTGCGGGTGACACCCGAGGGCAGCCCGTGCGCCAACTGGGCGTTCGACGTGACCCCGGCCCGGCTCGTCACCGCCCTCGTGACCGAGCGCGGCGTGTGCCCGGCCTGCGAGGCCGGGCTCCTCTCGCTCTTTCCCGAGGCGGCCGCCGCCTGAGCCGGTCGGGCGCCGCCGCGCCGAGCGGCCTCTCCGGCGGCGCGGCCGGGGGCTTCAGCGGAGGTCGAGCCCGCGGACGCGGGCCACGAGGGTCCGGCAGCCGTCGATACCGAAATCGTCGTCGTTGATGATCATCAAGGAGCCGTCGGCGAAGAAGGCCATGCCCTCGATCTTACTCGGCAGCTCGGGATGCCGGCTCGAATCGAGGACGAGGCGCTTACCGACCGGCGTGACCCCGGCCTCGGCGAGGCTCGTCTGCTCGAGCGAGGGCAGGGTCGCGGGATCGTCCCACTTGCTGCCCAGAATGTCGGTGGCGCCGCGAGTGTCGATCGCGAAGATCTTGGTGGTCCGCTCGGTTCGATCGAGGATCAGGAGTCGATCGTCGTCGAGGGCGAGCAGCTCGGAGATCCGCGCGGTGCTCTGCGCCTTCTTCTCCTCGCCCGGGAACTCGGCCATGGGCGTGAGCTCGTAGACGTATTCGGCGAGGAGGCGGTCGGCCGCGCGGTCGAACTTGAAGAGCCGGGTGTTCCGCGCGGTCTGGTAGGCCTTCGCATCGGGGTTGGCGAGCGGGTTCTGGAGGACGAACCAGAGGAAGCGCTCGTCGGGACTCGCCGCCATCGATTCGATGCCGCGGTTGAGCTGGCGCTTGACGAGGATCGTCGGGAGCTTGCCCTCGACCGGATAACCGGCGGTCGCGAAGTCGCCTTCGCTACCGGCCGGAACGAGTCGGCGGATCACCTTGCCGTCGGCCGCGACGTGGAGGATCGAGGGAGCGTTCTCCTCGCCGATCCAGAAGGTCCCGTCGGCGAGCTCGACGATGCCCTCGGCGTCGATCGCCGAAGCGCGGGCTTCGAGCTTCTTCCCGCTCGAATCGACCGGCGTTTCGGTGGTGGCCTGGGTGAGCGGGTTGGGCAGGCCCGTGACCGGACGGCCCTCGCGGTCGGTGATCGGGATCGTCTGCAGGATGCGGAAGCGGCCGTCCTTCGCTTCGATGCGGAAGATGGTCGGGCTGTAGTCCGGCATCGGGTAGATGCGGCCGCCCTCGATGCCGGCGCAGAGCTTCTCGCCTTCGACCCCGGCGATCTCCTCGGCCTCTCCGCAGGGGAAGTTCGGACCCCGGTCGGAGAGGGTCACGAACACGGCCTCCGGCGCCCCGGGGCGGCGGAAGGCGGCCGAGCCGATGCCGACCCGGAGATCGAGCGTCTTGCCGCCCTCGAAGGCGACCGTGCCGAGCCGGAGCCGTGGATCGTCGCCGCCGAAGATCTCGATACCGAGCTCGGCCGCCGCCGGCCCGGCCAGTCCGGTAGCCGCGATCCAGAGCGCGACCAGACCCGTCCTGCGCATCCCCGTTCCTCCCGCTGAACGCGGCGGGAGGGATGGCCGAGCCGCGTGACGGGCGCGTGACGGTCAGGCGGCGCGGGAGAGGGAGCGGACCGGCAGGACGCGCACGAGGGCCTCGACGAGGGCATCCGTCAGCCGGTCGTCGTGCAGGGGCGAAGGCGTGATCCGCAGCCGCTCGGTGCCGCGCGGCACGGTCGGATAGTTGATCGGCTGGATGTAGATGGCGAACTCGTGGAGGAGGCGGTCGGAAGCCGCCTTGCAGGCGACCGGATCGCCGACGAGCACGGGCACGATGTGCGAGGGCGAGGGCATCACCGGAAGCCCTGCCGCGCGCAGCCGGGCCTTGAGCGTGGCGGCGCGTTCCTGGTGCCGCTCGCGCAGCCCTCGGCCCTCCTCGCCCTGCAGGACGTTCAGCGCCGCGAGCGCGGCGCCGGCCACGGACGGGGCGAGCGACGTGGTGAAGATGAAGCCCGCGGCGTGGCTGCGCACCGCGTCGACCAGGGCCGCCGAGCCAGCGATGTAGCCGCCCATGCAGCCCATCGCCTTGGCGAGGGTACCCTGGATCACGGTGACGCGCTCGGCGACCCGGTCGCGCTCGGCCACCCCACCGCCTCTCGGCCCGTACAGCCCGACGGCGTGGACCTCGTCGAGATAGGTCATCGCACCGTAGCGGTCGGCCAGATCGCAGATCGCCTCGATGGGGCCGAAATCGCCGTCCATCGAATAGACACCCTCGAAGGCGATCAACTTGGGCCGGTCGAGCGGCTGCGCTTTCAGCAGCCATTCGAGATGCTCGAGGTCGTTGTGGCGGAAGATCGCCTTCTCGCAGCCCGAGGCGCGGATCCCGGCGATCATCGAGGCGTGGTTCTTCTCGTCGGAGAGGATCAGGCAGCCGGGCAGGAGCCTGCCCAGGGTCGAGAGCGCCGCCTCGTTGGCGACGTAACCCGAGGTGAAGAGGAGTGCGGCGGGCTTGCCGTGCAGTGCGGCGAGCGCCTTCTCGAGCTCGACGTGGAGATGCGTCGTCCCGGAGATGTTGCGGGTGCCGCCGGCCCCCGAGCCGTAGCGGCGGACGGCCTCGACCGCGCCGTCGAGCACGGCCGGGTGCTGGCCCATGCCGAGATAGTCGTTCGAGCACCAGACGGTGATCTCGCGGACGGTGCCGTCCTTGTGGAGGCGCGCCGTCGGGAAGCGGCCGGCGATGCGCTCGAGCTCGGCGAAGACGCGATAGCGGCCCTCGGCGCGCACCCGCTCGACGGCATCCACGAACCGTGCCTCGTAGTCGATCATCGCCGGCACTCCCCGATTCGATCGCCCCGTCACGGTAGTTTCCGGGGCAGAGTCGCCGGGATCAAGGTAAAGGCGCGTCACAGCGGCAGCCGGTCGCGGGTCTCTTCGAGGAAAGCCGCGTAGGCGCGCGCCAGACCTTCGCGCAGGGGCGTCGCGGGGCGCCAGCCGAGCGCCTCGAGCCGGCGGGTGTCGAGGCGTTTTCTCGGTGTGCCGTCGGGCTTGGAGGCGTCGAAGCGGAGGGTGCCGCGAAAGCCCACGACCGCGCACACGAGGCGGGCGAGCTCGGCGATCGACACTTCCTCGCCGGAGCCGACGTTGATCGCCGTCTCGTCGCTGTAGTGGCGCAGGAGATGGACACAAGCGTCCGCCAGATCGTCGACGAAGAGAAGTTCGCGCAAGGGCGTGCCGGTACCCCAGACCTCGAGCGCGCCGTCGCCGCGCTCTCTGGCCTCGTGGGCCTTGCGGATCAGCGCCGGGACGACGTGGCTCGTGGCGAGGTCCCAGTTGTCGCCGGGCCCGTAGAGATTGGTCGGCATGGCGCTGATGAAGTCGGCCCCGTGCTGGCGATAGGCGGCGCAGAGCCGGAGGCCCGCGATCTTGGCGATCGCGTACCATTGGTTGGTGGGCTCGAGCGGCCCGGTCAACAGCGCCTCTTCGGGGATCGGCTGGGGAGCGTATTTGGGATAGATGCAGGAAGAGCCCAGGAAGAGGAGCTTCTCGACACCGGTGGAGAAGGCCGCGCGGATCGTGTTGACCTCGATCAGGAGGTTCTGCTCGAGGAAGTCGACCGGGAAGGTCGCGTTGGCGAGGATGCCGCCGACCTTGGCGGCGGCCAGGATCACGACCTGCGGGCGATTGCACGCGAACCAGGCCTCGACGTCCGCCTGGCGGGTGAGGTCGAGCTCGGCGCGACCGGCGGTCAGAAGCGTGACGGGCTCGCGGGCGAGCCGACGCAGCAGCGCCTTGCCGACCATCCCGCCATGGCCGGCCACGAAGACGCGCTTGCCCTCGAGGGGGAAGGGGAGCCTCGCCACGAGGGCTACTCGGCGGCCCGGTCGAGCCGGCGGCCCGGGCCCGCGGCCTCGCGCTCGACAGCCACGAGGTCGGCCTTCACCATCTCGGCCACGAGATCCCGAAAGCTCACCCGATGACGCCAACCGAGCCGCGTGCGCGCCTTGGTCGGATCACCCAGGAGATGGTGCACCTCGAGGGGCCGGAAATAGCGCGGGTCGATCTCGACGAGCACGCGCCCGGTGCGATCGTCGAGCCCCTTCTCCTCGACGCCGCTCCCCCTCCAGACGAGCGCGATCCCGACCTGCGCGAAGGCGAGCTCGAGCAGCTCGCGCACCGTGTGCGCCTCGCCGGTCGCCAGCACCCAGTCGTCCGGGACCGGGTATTGGAGGATCCGCCACATGCCCTCGACATAGTCGCGGGCGTGGCCCCAGTCGCGCTTGGCCTCGAGGTTGCCGACCCAGAGCCGCTCCTGGAGGCCGAGGGCGATCGCGGCCACACCACGGGTGACCTTGCGGGTCACGAAGGTCTCGCCCCGGATCGGACTCTCGTGGTTGAAGAGGATGCCGTTGGCGGCGAAGAGGCCGTAGCCCTCGCGATAGTTGCGGGTGATCCAGTAGGCGTAGAGCTTCGCGGTGGCGTAGGGGCTCTGCGGGCGGAACGGGGTCTCCTCGTTCTGCGGCGGTGGCGAGGCGCCGTAGAGCTCACTGGTCGAGGCTTGGTAGAAACGGGTCTTCTTCTCGAGACCCAGGATCCGGATCGCCTCGAGCAGGCGGAGCGTCCCGATCCCGTCGGCATTGGCGGTGTATTCGGCGGTCTCGAAGCTCACCTTGACGTGGCTCTGGGCGGCGAGATTGTAGATCTCGTCCGGCTGCACCTCTTGGACGATGCGGATGAGATTGGTGGCGTCGGTCAGATCGCCGTAGTGCAGTTTGAAGCGCGCGCCGGCGGTGTGCGGATCGACGTAGAGATGATCGATCCGCCCGGTGTTGAACGAGCTCGAACGGCGCTTGATCCCGTGCACCTCGTAGCCCTTGGCGAGCAGGAGTTCGGCGAGATAGGCGCCGTCCTGGCCGGTGATGCCGGTGATCAGGGCCTTGCGCATCGGGTCTCCGCTCCACCCGTGGTCCGCGCCGCTTGGTGCCATGCTGGCGCATCTCGGTAAACATCCGGTAAAGAGCGGCAGGGGAGGCTCGCCGACGCATGCTGCCCGAAGGTCGGACGCTCGAGGAGATCACCGCCCGCTTCCGCTGGGACGTCCCGGACCGGTTCAACATCGCCCGCGGCTGCATCGATCGGCACGCTCGCGAGCGTCCGGACGCGACCGCCCTCCTCGAGGAGGCGGCGGACGGCAGGGTGCGGCGCTGGAGCTTCGGCGAGCTCCGGCGGCTGTCGTTGCGCCTCGCCAATCTGCTGGCCGAGGTCGGGATCGGCCGAGGCGATCGGGTCGCGATCCTGCTCGGCCAGCGGGTCGAGACCCTGCTCGCGCATCTGGCGGCCTATCGGCTCGGTGCCGTGGCACTGCCGCTCTTCACCCTGTTCGGACCGGACGCGCTCGCCTTCCGGCTCGCCGACAGCGGCGCCCGGGCCCTCCTCACCGATGCGGCGGGGCTCGCCAAGGTCGCGGCTCTGCGGGCGGAGCTGCCGGCGCTCGAGCGGATCTGGACGGTGGAGGCGGCGGAGCCACCGGCCGAACCGCTCTGGCCGGCACTCGAGCGGGCCTCCGAGCACGATCCCACGGTCGACACGGCGGCCGAGGATCCCGCGCTCCTGATCTACACCTCGGGGACGACCGGCCAGCCCAAGGGAGCCCTGCACGCGCATCGCGTCCTGCTCGGCCATCTGCCCGGGGTGCAGCTGCCGCAGGAGCTCTTCCCGCAGCCGGGCGACCGGTTCTGGACGCCGGCCGATTGGGCCTGGATCGGCGGCCTTCTGGACGTGCTCCTGCCGTCGCTCTGGTTCGGCGTACCGGTCGTGGCCGGCCGGGCGCAAAAGTTCGACCCCGAGGCCGCGGTCGCCTTCATGGTTCGGCACGGCGTGCGCAACGTCTTCGTGCCGCCGACCGCTCTTCGGCTCCTGCGGCGGGCGGGCGTGCGGCCGCGCGAGGCGGGCGTGGCCTTGCGCTCGATCGGCACGGGCGGCGAGCGGCTCGGGGAGGAGACGCGGTTGTGGGCCGAGGAGGCCTTCGGCTGTCCGGTCGACGAATTCTACGGGCAGACCGAGGCGAATCTCGTGGTCGCCTCCTGCCGCGCCCTGTTCCCGCCGCGGCCGGGGGCGATGGGCCGGCCGGTGCCGGGCCACGTGGTGGCCGTGCTCGACCGCGAGGGCAGGCCGCTGCCACCCGGCGAGCCGGGCGTGATCGGTGTGCGGCGGCCCGATCCCGTGATGTTTCTGAGGTATTGGAACCAACCGGAGGCGACCGCCGCCAAGTTCCGCGGCGACTGGATGCTGACGGGCGATCTGGGCCGCACCGACCCCGACGGCTATTTCACCTACCTCGGGCGCGAGGACGACGTGATCAATTCCGCCGGCTATCGGATCGGACCGGCCGAGATCGAGGATTGTCTCCTGCGCCATCCGGCGGTGGCACTCTGCGCGGTGGTGGGCGTGCCGGATCCGGTGCGCGGCGAGCGGGTCAAGGCCTGGATCGTGCCGCAGCCGGGGGTGGTGGCCGATGCGGCGCTCGCCGCCTCGATCCAGGCCTTCGTCAAGGAACGCCTCGCGGCGCACGAATATCCGCGCGAGATCGCGTTCACCGACAGCCTGCCCGTGACCGCCACCGGCAAGGTGCGACGGGCGGAGCTCCGCGCCCGCGAAGCCGCCGGGTCGCCATCCGGTGGGCGCGCCGGCGCACCGGAGGGAGAGGATCGGGACGAGGCGGGACCGTGCCGCGACGAGACGGGACCTCTTCGCTGAGGACCCGGCCGCGGTGGCCGGTCCGGTCGACCTCCCTCACGGGGCGGGTCCGCCCGCTCGACGGGCGGCTCGTCGGCCTCGAGTTCGGCCCGCTGCTCCGGGTCTGTGGCCTGCTGTTGGTCGGCCTGGCGCTCGCCATGGTGGTACCGATGCTGGCCGATCTCTCCGTCGGCCACGAGGATTGGGAGGTGTTCCTCGCCTCGGCGGCGCTCACGCTCTTCGCGGGTGCGGCACTGGTGCTCGCCAATCGGGGGGCCGACTTCCGTGCGCTCACGATGCGCCAGGTGTTCATGCTGACCACGCTCGCCTGGACCACGACCGCGGCCTTCGCGGCCCTGCCGCTCGCTTTCTCGGCACTCGATCTGTCCCTCGCCGACGCCGTGTTCGAGGCGGTTTCGGGCATCACCACGACCGGCGCCACGGTGATCACCGGGCTCGATTCGGCGCCGCCCGGGATCCTGCTCTGGCGCGGTATCCTGCAATGGCTCGGCGGGATCGGGATCATCGTCACCGGTGTGGCGATCCTCCCGGTGCTGAGCGTGGGCGGGATGCAGCTCTTCCGCAGCGAGAGCTCGGACCGGTCGGAGAAGGTGCTGCCGCGCAGCGCCCAGATCGCCTCGGCGATCGGCGGGGTCTATGTCGGGCTCACGCTCGCCTGCCTCCTCACCTACTGGCGGTTGGGCATGACGCTGTTCGAGGCGACCGTGCACGCCATGACCACCGTCGCGACCGGAGGCTATTCGACCTCCGACGCCTCGATCGGCCATTTCGCGAGCCCGGGGATCGAGTGGGCGGCGATCCTGTTCATGGCCACCGGCGGCGTGCCCTTCGTGCTCTACCTGCAGGCCCTGCGGGGCCGGCCGGCGCAGCTCCTCGGCGACGTCCAGGTCCAATGGTACTTCGCGGTGCTGGCCGCGGCCTCGCTGCTCCTGGCGGCGTGGCTCGTTCGCGTGCAGGCGGTCGAGCCGCTCGAGGCGCTGCGCTCGGCGGCCTTCACCGCCACCTCGATCATGACCGGCACGGGCTACGCCTCGACCGATTACGGCCAGTGGGGCACCTTCCCGATCATTCTCCTCTTCTTCCTCAAGTGCACGGGCGGATGCACCGGGTCGACGACCGGTGGCATCAAGATGTTCCGTTTCGTCGTGCTCTACCAGGTGGCACGGATGCAGATGGCACGCCTGGTCCAGCCGAGTGTCGTATTCAAGATGACCTACAACGGTCGGGCGATCGGCGAGCAGACGGCGATCTCGGTGATGGCCTTCTTCTTCGTCTTCGCACTGTCGTTCACGACGGTGGCGGGTCTGCTCGCAGCTCTCGGGCTCGACTATCTGACGGCGATGTCGGCTTCGGTGAGCGCGCTCGCCAACGTCGGCCCGGGGCTCGGGCCGATCATCGGCCCGGCCGGCCATTTCGGCGATCTGCCGGAGGCCGCCAAGTGGGTGCTCTCGGCGGCGATGCTGCTCGGCCGGCTCGAGCTCTTCACCGTGCTCGTGCTGTTCACCCCGCTCTTCTGGCGCGGCTGAGAGGCCCGCGGCGGGCCGGCCGCACCGAGCGAACCGCGCTCAGACCGCCGGGACGGGCTCGGCCAGGAGTCGATCGAACAGGGCGGGATGGCGGGTGAAGACGAAATTGTTGACGTAGTGCTCGGTCTCGGTGGGGCCGCGGCCGAGCCTCGTCGGTTCCTGGTGGACGGCCGGATCGAACTCGGCGAGCGGTCGAAGCCGGGTACCGTCGCGGAACAGGCCCCGATAGCCGTGCTCGGCGAGGAGTGTCGCGACCGAGGCGACGGCGCCCGGCCGATGGCGCTCCTCCGCCTCGATCAGGAGGTTCGGCCCGTCCTCGCGGAGCACTCGGCGGGCACCCCGCAGCACGGCGATCTCGTGGCCCTCGACGTCGATCTTGAGCAGACCCACGGGCTCGCGGACGCAGTCGTCGAGGGTACGGAGCTCCACGCGATAACGGTGGCTCGGCCGGTCCGCACGCTCGCTCAGGCTCGCGAGGTAGCTGTCCTCGCGGCCGTCGACGATCGGCACCCGGAGTTCGGCGACACCGGGCGCCTCGGAGAGAGCGCAGGCGAGCACGGTGCAGTTGGCCGGCAGGCCGCGACGCAGCAGCCGGGCGAGCCGGGGGTTGGGCTCGACGGCGAGGACGCGCGGGGCGTGGCGGGCCATGACCACGGCGTAGACCCCGTGGTTGGCGCCGACGTCGACCGACAGGCGGCCGGGCATAGAGAGGGTGGACACGAGGCGGAGCTCGGGCTCGCCCGTGCGCAGGTGCCGGTCCGCTCGCAACCGAAGGGCGAGGCGGGGGAGGAGCCTGTCGAACGCGTCGAGGAGACCGACGCGGATCCGCTCGAGAGCCCCCGTCCTACCCACGGCGCCCGTGGACTGCGGTTCACGATCGATGAGCGCCGTCATGAGCCTCTCCAGTCGTGCCGCGCCGGGACATCGATAGCGGGGACGAGCGCGAACCAGAAGTCCGGCGGCTTGCCGGGGTTCGCCTCGACGGGCCCGAGCCGCGCGGGTGCGTTCAGGCGGTCTGCGGAACGAGGTGGAGCGCCGGGCGGAGATCCAGGAGCCGGTCGAGGGCCTCGACGACGAGCGGCTCGGCGAAACGGCGCGCGACCTCGACGCGGAGGGCACGGGTCTGGGCCACGAGCTCGTTGCGGAAGGCTTCGGGCTCGGCCAGGAGCCGCGGCAGGGCCTCGTTCTCGAAGCCCAGAGGCGGCGGATCGGCCACGATCCCCTCGTAGGCGATGCCGTTCGCCACGACGGGGCAGCCGTAGGCCAGCGCCTCGAGGATCTTGGTCTTGACGCCGCCGCGCACGAAGGCGGGTGCGAGGAGGATCGAGTGGCCGTCGTAGACCCGCTCGAGGTCGTCGGCCCAGCCGCGCAACTCGACACCGGGCGGCAGATCGACCGGGCTGCGGGACTGCTCGCCGTAGATCACGAGCGGCCGCGGCGGCCGCAGCGTCCGCCACAGCCCGACGAGGTGGTCGATCGTGGTGCGGTTCTGGATGAGCCGGTCGGTGCCGACGAAGACGAAGCGCAGACGCCCGTCGAGCGGCGCCACCTCGCGCTCGGCGCGCCAGGGAGGGCGCAGCGTCGCCAGGGTGGGCGGGACGATGTCGGGATGTTCGGCGAGCCGTTGCTCGAGCAGCCGGACCTCCTGATCGGAGATGAGAGCCACCGCATCGACCCGACTGCAGAGCTCGATCTCTTCCCGCGCGAGCGCGTCGCGTTCGTGGGCGGTGATCGCCCGGCTGATCCAGCCGAGGCCCAAAATGCCGCGCAACCAGGCGGGCACGCTGTCTTGCAGATAACCCAGACCGATCCCCTGTCCCACGGCGAGCCAGGCGTCCATCCGCCGGGAGAGCAGATCGTCCATGTCGACGACGATGCGCAGCCCGGGAAAGGTCCGGCGGACCGCGAGCACGAGGTCGAGCAGGCGGACGGAATCGACGAACAGCACGTCGGGCCGGAAGCGGGCGAGTGCGGCGAGCGCCCGGTCGATCGCCGGGCGGTTGGCGAAGAGGAGGCTCTGGAGCGAGCGGTCGCCGTCGAGCAGCGCGCGGGCGAAGGCGGGCAGGATCGGCAAGAGGCCGGTCACGCCGCCCTGCAGCACGCTCGGTACGACGAGGTTCAAGGTGGTGTGGCGGGCGTCCAGGCAGCGCCGACGGTAGCGGCAGATGTTGACCCGACCGGTCGGCCGGGCGGCCTCGTAGTCACGGGCCCAGACGGCGGCGACGCGCAACGCCGGACCGGTCCGCACCTGGGAGACAGACTCGTCGCGGTCGACACGGCTCGCCACCACCCGCACGGAGCGACCTGGTGGCGCGAGCCTCGAACGGGAGAAACGGACGTTCACCAAGCCGGCTCCTGCTCGGCCGAGCGCGACGAGCGAAGGGTAACGACCACGGCCTTCTTCCTCCGCCGGCTCGCACCGGCATTCGACCGGGCCGCGAAGCCCTCGCGCTCGGCTACCGCCGGCTCGACGTTTCCTCCGGACGGTCGCACGCCCGAACCCCGCGGCTCCCGACCCGATCTGCCGAATGCCATGCCGGTCATCGGCCGTCGAGCGGACCCACCACACTCGCCCGATCGGTGTGTCCTTCCGGGCGCGCTCGCCGTTGCGGGGCGGCGGCAACCATCCTCGAGGTGGCATTATCCGGTCCGCATCGTCGCGCGCCAAGCATCGGAGCGAAGAGCGCGCCCCCCGATACGCCGCGGACACCGCGCGGTAGCCGAGCCCCACCGTCGATCGACCACGAGGTGGTCGATAACCGGTCCAGTGACCGCAGGGATCCCCCATCCGATACCGACGACCGGAGCAGAGGGGACCCGGAGCAGGGAGGGCCGCGGCTCGCGGCCATCCTCGGCGACCCGGAGGACGGCTGCCGGTAGCCGCACGGCCATCCGCGAATCGCGGGCTTCTCGGGCGGGAAGGACAGCACGCTCGTCGTCCGTCTCGTCTTCGAGACGCTGCTCGCGCTCGCGCCCGACGAGCGCCGCAGGGAGGTCCACGTGGTGGCCGACGACACGCTCGTCGAGAGCCCGCTCGTGCTCGCCCACATCCGGCGGGTGCTTGCGGAGATCGAGCGGGCGGCGCGGGCCTGGCGGCTGCCGGTGCGCACGGTGATCACCCGGCCGGCCGAGGACCAGACCTTCTGGGTCAACCTCATCGGCCGTGGCTACCCGACGCCCAACCGGATGTTCCGCTGGTGCACGGATCGGATGAAGATCCAACCCACGAGCCGCTACATCCTCGAGCAGGTGGCGGCGTCGGGTGAGGTGATCCTGCTGTTGGGTGTGCGGCGGAGCGAGAGCGTCACCCGCGGTCAGAACGTCCGCCGGTACGACAACGGGGAGCGGCTCAACCGTCACAACGATCTGCCGGGCTGTATGGTCTATCGGCCGATCCTGGAACTCGACACCGACGAGGTGTGGGAATTCCTGGCGACGGTCCCGCCTCCCTGGGGCGGCACGCACGAGGCGCCGATCGAGCTCTATCGCGACGCCAACGGCGGCGAATGCCCGGTGGTGCTGTCGCGCGAGGAAGCGCCCTCCTGCGGGACGAGTTCGGCCCGGTTCGGCTGTTGGACCTGCACGGTCGTCGAGAAAGACCGCAGCCTCGAAGGCTTCGTCGAAGCAGGTTTCAAAGAGTTCGGACCGCTTCTCGAGTTCCGCGACTGGCTCGTGAGGATCCGCAACGATCCGACCCGCCGTTCCGCCCGCCGGCGCGACGGCCGGCTCACGATCGCCAAGAACGGCGTTTACGTACCGGGGCCGTTCACGTTGGAGACGCGTCGGGAAATTCTTGAGAGTCTCTTGGACCTCGAGCGTAAGGTGGGAGCCACATTGATCAGCGAGGATGAAGTTCGCATGATTCGTCGTATTTGGACGCAGGATCTCTTGGGCGAAGTTGCGCGCAGCGAGGCTCCTGCCCGAGCAGCTCGGGGCTGACCCGTGCCGCGTGCCTCCATACCGTTGTTCGAGCGTCCCGACGGTCGGGCCCTCGTCGAGCGCCTTTGTCACGAGCGGGGCGTTCCTGTCCCGGTAATCGAAGCCCTTCTCGAAGAGGTGATCGACCGGGGTTGGATGCAACGCGCCGCAGGGCTCTGGCCCGAATTCGACCAAATTCTGGATACGCTCGGTTCGCCCGACGAGCAGGAGGTTTCGGACGATGTACCTTCGTCGTCTCGAACTCCGTGATTTCAAGGCCTTCGAACACGCTCGCTTCGATTTCCCTAGGCCACTGCCAGGGAAGAACGTCGTTTTGATCGGCGGGCGGAACGGTTTCGGCAAGACCTCTCTCTTCGAAGCCTTGGCCCTCGGGCTGTTCGGACGACACGGTATAAGGCTGATCGGGCGCGCCGAACCGGCTGCGGATCGACAACAACGCGACGAGTCGTTCGCGCGGTTCATCGAGCGTGCCTTTTTCGCCGAAGCGCTCGCACGTGGCCGGAGCAGCTGTCGCATCACGCTGCTGTTCGAGGACGATCGGGGCGAACCCCTCGAAATGATTCGAACTTGGCACTTCTATGATTCTGGAAGGTTGAAGCCCAACAGCGACGAAGTCCACATCGTTCGCGGAGCGACCCGTTCGATTGTGTCTCCGCCGAGCACCGAAACGGATCAGAACGCCTGGTATTCGGAATGGATCTTTCGGACGTTCATGCCTGTCCATCAGGCACGGTTTTTTCTGTTCGACGGCGAAGAAGTTGCTGTGTATGCGGAGCGAGAGGCCACGCAGCAGATCCGAGATGCCATGGAAGGTCTGCTCGGCCTCTCGTGGCTACGCGAGCTCGCCGATCATCTCCGAAAATACGCGAACACCCGACGTCGCGACGCGCCTGTCGACGAAGAGATCGTCAGGGCAGAGGGCGAGGTCAATGCTCTGGAAAAGCGAATGCTCTCTGAAGGAGAGGCCTTGCGTGATGTCGAGGAAAAGCTAACAAAAGTCGAGACTGAGTACGACCGCCTTCTCCGGGAGCTGCAGGGCTATGGGCCCGCCACCCAGGCCGATCTCGAGGTGCTGCAGCGACAACGTGCAGACCTCGCGAAGGAGAAAGAGCTTGCCCAAGAGAAGCTCCTCGACCTCGCGACCTCTACACTCCCGTTCGCGTTGGTGGGCCGAGAGCTTCGCACCCGACTTCGCGAACGGATCGAAAGCGAAATGGCCCGCGCGCGATGGCTGGCGATGCGCGAGGAGGGGGCGGCGCGTATCGAAACCGTTCTGGCCGAATTCCGCAGTTTACTCGCCGATGTCATCCCGCCACTCACTCCGGAGCAGACGCGAAAGGTCGAAGACGGATTGAAGTCGGCACTGGACCGGCTCTGGCACCCGCCACCTTCGAACATCGCCGACGGCTTTCGTCATGGTCATCTGACTGGAAATTTGGGCTCGGACGTCGTTTCGGTGATCGACGACGCGGAGCGGCTCGATCGCGCCGACGTCGAAGACCCGTTGCGGCGTGCCACCTCTTTGCACGCCAAGCTCGGCGAACTCGATCGCGAGATCGACGCTGCCGCTGTCCTCGAGCCGAGTGTACAAGCGAAGTTCGAGCGCTTGCGCAGCCTTCAAGCCGAACTCGACCAACTTCACGGGGCTCGAGGGGGGTATCGGCGGATGATCGACGCACTCGAACCACAGCTCAGGCAAAAGCGAGCCGATCTCGGGAGGCTGACGGAGCGGCGGGCCCGGTCGGCGCCGGCGCTGGCTCGCGCAGCGGCCGCGGAGAAGGTGGCGAGCCTGGCCGAGACGCTGCTCGAGGAGGCTCGACCCCTCGAACTCAAGGCGATCGCCGAGGAAATGACGAAAGCCATACGAGCGATGGTCCACCGGCCCGATCACCTCCATCGCGTGGAGATCGGCGAGGGATCGTCTTTGCGGCTGCTGAACGAGGCCGGGAAGGACGTCCGGCAATGGGACCTCAGTGCCGGCGAGAAGCAGATCTTCACGCAGGCACTGTTCGCCGCGGTCGCGAAACTCTCGCGGCGGACCTTTCCTTTGGTGATCGACACGCCTCTCGGCCGCCTCGACGAGGAGCATGCTGCGCTTTCTGGCGGATCGCGAGACGCAAGTGATTCTTTTGTCGTCCGATGCCGAAGTGGTCGGACCGTGCCTCGACACCATTCGCGATAGAGTGGCGACGTCCTACCTTCTGGAGAGCGAGGCGCGCGGATCCTATCGCATCAGTCGACCGGTCGAAGGCTACTTCCAGGGTTAGACCATGAGCCAGCCCATCGGCCTCGACCAGATCGCAACCGCGTCCTTCTCGGCAACCGCCGAAATCGACGAGCTCGCCAGGCCGATCGAGGAGCAACTCGGCTTCGGCCACCGCTATGTTCTGGCTCGCTCGGCGATGGCCCTTTCTCTGCGCTTGGAAGAGCCGCCGGAGCGGGCCACGGGCAAACCGGGCAGGCCCATTCGTGGGGAGAATCTGTTCGGTACCGGACGAACGGCGGCGACGTGGGTCTCGTTGTTCGTGGAATACGCGAAAGAACCGTTGCGCGACATGGGCGATTTGCAGAACCGGGTTCGGGATCATTGGAGCCGAGGGGTAGGGTTGGTGCACGATAAGCTGGCGGGCGCCGGCAGAGACACGTACGTCGCCTTCTGGAAATATCTCGCCGATCTTCTACCGAGATCCGAGGGCGAAGGCGGGATCGACATCGAAGGTCCGAGGCCGGTGGAGCTCATGGTGCCCACTGCGATCGCTCTCCCGCTGGGTCCCGCGGGCGTCGATGTCCGGACCGGCGAAAAGCCGCTCTTCAAGCCGGTGGCCAGGGGTGCGAGCCCGCACGTCGCGATCATGGGCGGGGTGGGCAGCGGCAAGACCCGAACCGCCCTCTTCGTGCTCGGCGAACTGGCCCGGCAGGCACGCGTCCCGCTGATCGCCTTCGACTTCAAGGGCGATCTCGCAGGCGGCGAGGACGGGCTCGACCGGAGCTTCGGCGCCGAGGTCTTGGACCCGCTCGAGCGGCCGATCCCGCTCGACGTCCTGGCGTTCGACGCGAGCGCGCCGCACGCGCTCTCCCTCGCCGCCCAACGCCTGCGGGACAGCCTCGCCACCCTCAAAGGTGGCGCCTTCGGCGCGGTCCAGCGCGGTCTTCTGGCGAATGCCGCGGAACGCGCGCTGGCCGCCCATCGGCCCTGCACGCTCGAACGGGTGCGGGACGAGCTCGTGGCGCTCTACGCGGACCAGGGAAGGGCGCCGGACGGTGCGGTCGAGACGCTGAACGATCTCTGCCGGTTCCCACTGTTCCAGCCGAGCCTCGAACCGGCCGCGTTCTTCGCCCGGCCCCGGCTCGTCCACTTGCGCCAGGACATGCCCGATCTCGTCCGGACCGTGGTCGTCACCCTGATCACCGACGCTCTGGACCGATGGCTCAACGCACTTCCCGATTCGCCGGTGGATGGCGACGGCAACCGGGCGCTTCGGATCGTGGCCGTGATCGACGAGGCCCATCGGATCCTGGGCCACGCGCTGCCGGGGCTCGGGAATCTCGTGCGGATGTCGCGCTCCAAGGGCGGGATGGTCTGGCTGATCTCGCAATCGCCCGACGATTTCGAAACCGAGGAGGACGATTTCTTGGCCGAGATGGGGCTCGTGCTCGCCTTCGCCACGAACGCGAGGCCCGGGGCCACGGGGCGGATCTTCGGCCCACGGGCCAGGCTCGAGGAGCTCGGGCCGGGCGAGGCCTGGGTGCGGCTGCGGGGCGAACCGGCGCGGCGCATCCGGGTCTGGTGAGCCGGTCCGGGCCGGCCGCCCCGCTTCTGCGCCGATCGGGGGCGTGCTAGGCGCGCGAGGCGAGGCGAAAGCGCGGGAGGTCGGGTGGAGGAGGCTTTCTCCTATCGGGCGGGCGAACTCTGCTGTGAGGAGGTGCCGCTCTCGGCGATCGCCGAGGCGGTCGGTACGCCCGTCTACGTCTACGCGGCGAACGCGATCCGTGCCCGCTACCGGGCGCTGTGCGAAGCCCTGGCACCCGATCCGCCGCTCGTCTGCTACGCGGTCAAGGCCAACCACAATCTGGCCGTGATCCGTACCCTCGCGGCCATCGGTGCCGGCGCCGACACGGTCTCGGGCGGCGAGATCCTGCGCGCCCGCAGGGCGGGGGTGCCGGCCGAGAAGATCGTCTTCGCCGGGGTCGCCAAGACCGACGCCGAGATCCGCCTCGCCCTCGCGGAAGGCATCCTCCAGTTCAACGTCGAGAGCGTGCAGGAGCTCGAACGGATCGCCGCGATCGCGGCTGCGACCGGCCGCGAGGCACCGGTGGCGCTCAGGATCAACCCGGACGTCGCCGCCGCCACCCACGACAAGATCAGCACCGGCCGCAAGGGCGACAAGTTCGGCATCGCTTTCGACGAGGCGGCCGAGATCTACGCCCGCGCCGCGAGCCTTCCGGGGATCCGGCCGGTCGGCCTGCATCTCCACATCGGCTCGCAGATCGCCGATCTCGCCCCGTTCGAGGCGGCCTACCGCCGGGCGGTCGAGCTCGTCCGGACGCTGCGCGCCCGCGGCCTGCCCGTCCGCCGGCTCGACCTCGGCGGCGGCCTCGCCGTGCGCTACGGAACCGAGGCGCCCTTCGACCTTTCCGCCTTCGCCGCCCTGCTCCGCCGGCTCGGAGCGGGGCTCGATCTCGAGCTCGTGCTCGAGCCGGGTCGCTTCCTCGTCGCCGAGGCGGGTGTTCTTCTGGCCTCGGTGATCTATCTCAAGGAGACGGCCGAGCGGCGCTTCCTGGTGCTGGACGCCGGAATGAACGCGCTCGTCCGACCGGCGATGTACGGCGCGCGCCACGCGGTCCTGCCGCTGCGCGAGCCGGGGCAAGGGGAGCCGCGGCTCGCGATGGACGTGGTCGGGCCGATCTGCGAATCGAGCGACCTGTTCGGGCGGGACTATCTCCTGCCGCGCCTCGTGCCCGGCGACCGCGTGGCTTTCCTCACCGCCGGCGCTTATGGCATGGTGATGGCGTCGGACTACAATTCACGGCCTTCGCCGGCCGAGGTGCTGGTCGACGGCGGTCGGTGGGCGGTGGTCCGGCCGCGGCGGGAGCCGGAGGAGCAGTTCCGGGACGAGCGGATCCCGGCCTGGCTCGGGGGTGACGGCGCGGCGGTGGAAGCCCGGGCAGGGCGAGATGGCGGGGTGTCGAGCTCCTCGGTGGTGGGCCTTTGAGAGCGGATGCGGCGGCGAGGGCCGGGCCGGTCTCGGGCTCGCCCGCGGGGCCGAGGCCCGTGGCCGGCGCGGGCCCGGTGGACGGAACGGGCGGGCCGGCCGGTCCGCAGTGCGGTAGGAGCGAGCCATGAGCGTCGACGACCCGAGGACCCGGGCGGGTTTCCGGTGGCGGGTCGCGCTCGCGCGGCTCGTGGTCACGACCGAGAGGCTGTGGCCGGCACTCTGGCCGGCGGTCGCGCTGATCGGCGCGTTCCTCGCCGTGAGCCTGCTCGACCTCTGGCACGCCCTGCCGGCGGCACTCCATCGGACCGGGCTCGCGGCCTTCGCGCTGGCGTTCGCCGCGGCACTCTGGCGGGCCCGGAAGGCCCTCGGCTTCGCTCGACCGGAAGCCGCTCTGGCCCGGCTCGAGCGGGACAGCGCGATCCCGCATCGGGCGCTTCGGGCCCTCGACGACCGGCTGCCCGAGGAGGTGGTCGACCCGGCCACGCGGGCGCTCTGGGAGGCGCATCGGGCGCGGCTCGCGCGGGTCGTGGGCCGGCTGCGGCTCTCGCCGCCGCGTTCGGCGCTGCCGGCGCGCGATCCCTGGGCGCTGCGCGCGGCACTGCTCCTCGTCCTCGTGGTGGCGCTGGTCGATGCCCGTGGTGAGTACGGAGCGCGTCTCGTGGCCGCCTTCCGCCCGGCCGCGGCCGTGGCGCCGGCGGCACCCTCGGTG
>DAIOUO010000014.1:0-10252 GCA_036759485.1 Geminicoccaceae bacterium
CGCCCGAGCTTCCTCAACGTCCATCCCGGTCAGGGCTTCGCCGTCTTCCGCGGCCTCGCCTCACCGGTCCGCCTGCGGATCCTCGAGCTCCTGCAGCGGCGCGGCCCCATGAACGTGAACGAGATCGCGGCCTCGCTCGAGCTGCCCCAATCGACCATCGCCACCAACGTCCAGGTCCTCGAGGAGGCCGAGCTGATCGACACTCAGCTCGTCAAGGCGAGCAAGGGGCAGCAGAAGATCTGCACGGCGCGCTACGCCGAGATCGTGGTCCGTTTCGACGCCGAGCCGGCCGACCGGCGCGACGATCGGATCGAGGTGTCGATGCCGCTCGGACTCTACACGAGCTGCCACGTCTTCGCACCCTGCGGCCTCTGCTCCACCGAGGGTATCATCGGCGTCCTCGACGTGCCCGACCTCTTCCTCGACCCGCGGCGCATGCAGGCCGCTCTCCTGTGGTTCGGCCGAGGCTACGTCGAATACAAGTTCCCGAACAATGCCAAGGTCCTGGGCGCCGAGGTGGAAGCCCTCGAGTTCTCGATGGAGCTCTCCTCGGAGGTACCCGGTACGAATGCCGACTGGCCGTCCGACATCACGCTCTGGATCAACGACGTGCGGATCGGGACTTGGACCTCGCCCGGCGATTTCGGCGACCGGCGAGGCCTCTATACGCCCCGCTGGTGGAAGCTCGAGGGCTCGCAGTACGGCAAGCTCACCACCTGGCGGATCGACGCGACCGGGTCGAGCATCGACGGCGAGCGCTGCGGGCCGGCCACCCTGGCCGAGCTCGGGCTCGACCGGCACCACTCGATCCGTCTGCGTATCGGTATCGACGAGGGCGCCGAGCATCCGGGCGGCGTCAACATCTTCGGCAAGGGCTTCGGCAACCACGACCAGGACATCGTGATGCGTCTCCACCTCCGCCGCCGGCGCCGCGCCGGCCGCTGAGGTCGCCCGCCCCCTCTTGCGCCGGCCCTCGCCACCGCCCGGCCGAGGTCTCGACCGGCGAGCCGCGGCCGCGCCGAGCCGGGTAGTACTCGAAGGCGGCGTACGCGTCCGAGAGGTAGGGCCGGGGCTCGGCTCGGACCCGCTCCTTGCATCGCTGCGCGTCGGCACCCGGTGGGTCGGCAGGACCATGGCGGCGCTCGCGAGGCTCGGGCCCACGGTGCCGTCGAACGGACGGTGGGGGAGCCTCGGGATCCGATGGCCGGCGAGGCGGTCGCCCCGCTGCGGATCGGCGGTGACCGGCTTCCCACGCTCGACGTCGCCCGGCCGGTCGGTGAGCAGTGCCCGGAGCTCCGCATCGGTGATTTCGATTGCGAGGCCAGCCGAAGACCGCGTGGCCGCTACCGTCGCCGCAATCGGCCACGCGAGCGCCGGGGTCGTCGACGCCGGTCGACGCCGTGTGGGCCCCCTCGTTGCGAGCCGGGTCTCGACCCGCGAGGAGGAGGCCGATCCGTTCCAGGCCTTCGAGCGGCACCTCCCGACAGCGTCGGTCGCGGTAGGGGAAGGTCCTGAGCACATCGATACGGTGGAAGTCGGCCAACCGGATCGCGACCCCGTCGGCCGCCCGGCGCGCGCCGCTCCTCTTCGTCGACCCCCAACTTGCAGCGCCGCCGAGACCTCGTCGGCGATCGCGTCCTGCGGCTCGAACGGATCGTCCGGGCGGCGGTCGGCTCGGCGAGGTGCCCTCCGAGAGGGGCGATCGCCGGCTCGGCAGCCTCGCGGCGCAGGCGCTCGAGGCGGCGGTGCACGGCTGCTCCGTCGCGGCCCACGAGCCGACCGCTCTCCATCGGGTGAAGGACCAGCGCGCGGACCTCGACGCTCTCGCCCCGGCGGACGCGCCGCGAGAGGGCGACCCTGGTCTCGACCTCGCTCGCCCCGGACCGGCCCTCCCTCGGCCGCTGGGGCCGTTGACGGTGGCCCGCACTTCGCGGCCGGCGCTCGGGAGCGCTCCGTCGCGGAGCTCGGCCACGGCGTGGACGCGCGGCGGTTCCGCGAGGCCGATGCGGGTCGAGAAGGCGGTTCGACCGACGCGCGGGCCGAATGGGAACGTCGCGACGTCGGGCGCGGGCTCGCGCTCCGCCGGAAGACGAGCCGCGGTAACGGGGCCCTCGGCGAGGCTGCCCGGGTCGACACGGAGCGTGGCCGCGACGGCCGCGCCGGTCTCGCCGAGGGCCGGTACCTCGAGCTCGCGCTCCGCATCGCCCGTGCCAACGGCCCGCCTGCCGTCGTAGACCGGCCGATCTTTCGGCCGCGACCTGGCACCATCCCGATCCGCTGATCGATCGTCCAGGCGACCGGCTGTCGACGCTCCGGGTCGACGTCTCCCGATCCTCGCACGCCCGGGAGCGGATCGTCAGCCCGAGGCCGTTCCGGCCGAGCGCCGGAGCTTCGCCACGAGCCGCGGCCAGAGAGGCGTGCCGCGCAGCGCGCTCAAGACGATGCCGACGGTGAGAACCAGCGTGATCGGGTGCGAGACCAGCTCGAGCGCGAAACCGAGCCAGCTGTCGTGCACCGTGATCATGGTCCTTCGAAAATTGGCTTCCACGATCGGCCCCAGGATCACGCCGAGCACGATCGGCCCGAGCTGGTAGCCGTACGTCTTGAGCACATAGCCAAGGATACCGAAGCCGACCGCCCACCAGACGTCGGTCAGGCTGTTGTTGATCGCATAGGCACCGACCACGGAGAGCACGACGACGATCGGCAAGAGGATGGCCTTCGGCACTTCCACGATCTTGGCGAACAGGCGGATGCCCGTGAGGCCGAACACCAGCATGAAGACGTTGGCGAGCGTGAGATTGCCGACCGTGAACCAGAAGAGGTGCGGGGTGTCGACCATCAGGTTCGGGCCGGGCTTGAGCCCGTGGATGAAGAGGGCGGCGATGATGACCGCGGTCACCGCGTCGCCCGGAATGCCGAGGGTGAGCATCGGGATGAAGGCGCCGCCGACCGCCGCGTTGTTGGCCGATTCCGGTGCCACGAGGCCCTCGTAAGCGCCCTGGCCGAAAGGCCGGGTCGGATTCTTCACGCTCTTGCGGGCATGGTCGTAGGCCATGAGCGCCGCGATGTCGCCGCCCGTCCCCGGCAGAGCGCCGATCCACACCCCGATCGCCGAGGAGCGAAGGGCCAAGGGCAGATGACGCAGCACCGTACCGACCGAGGGCACGATCCGGTCGACCTGCTGCTTGACCACCGGCGCTGCGAGATTGTGGAGCTGGGCGAGGGCTTCGGCTACGCCGAACATTCCGATCATGACGGCTACATAGGAGACGCCACCCAGAAGGGCGGTCGAGCCGAAGGTGAGGCGCGGTTGGGCGGTCATGGTGTCGAGACCGACCATCGAGACGAGGATGCCGATCGCCCCGGCGACCACCCCCTTGACGAGCGATTCGCCCGAAAGCGAGGCCACGAGCAGAAGCCCCATGACGCCGAGCAGCATGTAGTCGCGCGGGGCGAACATGAGGGAGACCTCGGCCACGAGCGGTGCCGCGAGCGCGAGGGCGCCGATTCCGACGAAGCCGCCGACGAAGGAGACGACGGTGGTGACACCGATCGCCCGTCCGGCCTCGCCGAGCTGTGCGAGCGGGTAACCGTCGAGCGCCGTGGCGATCGCGGCCGGTGCGCCCGGGATGTTGAGCAGGATCGCCGAGCGCGAGCCGCCATAGACCCCGCCCATGTAGATCCCGACCATGAGCGCCAAGGCCTCGTTGGTGTCCCAAGCGTAGGTGAAGGAGATCAGGATCGAGACCGCCATGGTCACGGAAAGACCCGGGATCGCACCGATGTAGATCCCGGCGAGAGTGCCGACCGCGACCAGGACCAGAAGATACGGGTCGAGCCAGCTCATCAGGAAGTAGCCGAGGGCGGTCTCCATCGCGTGCATCTCTCAGGGCAGGAGAACCTGGAAGATCTGCTGGAAGAGAAGCCAGATGATGCCGACGGTGCCGGCGGCGACCAGGGCCGCCCGGATCGGCCGGCCCCGGTCCAGAAGCACGATCGAGACCAGCAGGAACAGGAAGGTCGCGAGCACGAAGCCGACGAGCTCGAGGCCGATCAGGTAGAGCACGAGGACCGGGACGGCACCCAGCACCGGCGGCGGCAGGACCGCGGCACCCAGCCGGCGCAGGCGGACCACGATCGGCTCGCGTTCGGCGGGTCGGTCGAGGAGCGCGCGAACGGCCGCGTAGGCGAGGCCGAGGAGCACGACCGCGACCATCGCCAAGGGCCCGAAGCCGGGCGAGGAGGGGCCGGAGAGGCCCGAGATCCGCAGAGCCTCCCGGCCGACGAGGAGCGTGCCGGCGATCAGGAGCAGGGTGAAGACGAGCTCACCCGGATGGCGCGGGTGCGAGGGTGTCAAGGAGGCGACCTCCCGGGAGGCGGGACCGGCCCGGGACGATGCCCGGGCCGGCTGAGGACTCACGGCCGCTTGATGCCGAGGGCAGCGGGATCGACCTTGGCGGCACCGGCGTCTGCCAGGAGCCAAGCCGTGACCGATTGCCAGCGCTCGAGGAACGCGATCGCCTCCGCACCGCCGATGCCCATCGGCACGACCCCGAAATTGGCACAGAACTCCTTGAAGCGCGGGTCGTTGGCGGCCTCGACGAAGGCCTTCTCGAGCTTGGCGATCACCGGCTGCGGCGTCTCCTTCTTGACGAAGGCGCCGAAGAAGGGCCCCCAGGGCAGATAGTTGGCGAAGCCGGGCACGGTCTCGGTGATCGGCGCGGCGTCCAGCCCTTCGATGCGGTCGGTCGCGATCGCCGCGAGCGCCTTGATGCGCCCGGCGCGGATCCGCTCGCGCGCCGCTCCCCAGACTGCGGCCATGAAGTCGACGTGGCCACCCTCGAGCGCGGTCAAGGCCGGTCCGTCGCCGTCGAACGGCACTTGCGTGACCCTGAAGCCCGGTACCTGGGCGGCGAGCATCGCATGCACGACGAAGGGTAGACCGCCGACGCCCGTGGCCCCCATCTTGACCTGGTCCGGGTTCGCCTTGACGTTCTCGATGAGCGCCTTGACGTCGGCCCAGGGCGCGTCTTTGCGCGCCACCAGCACGGGCGTGCCGCGGGCGAGCAGCACGAGCGGGTGGAAATCCTTGTAGGACAGCTCGGACAGTCCGAGGACGCCGTACAGCTGCGGGTTCTCGGCACCGAACAGGATGTTGTAGCCGTCCGCCCGCTGGCCGTGGACGTACTGCATGCCGATCACGCCGGTGCCGCCCGGGCGGTTGGTCAGGACGATCTTCTGGCCGAGCTTCTCCTCGACGATCGGCGCCACGGCGCGCGTGACGGCATCGGTCGAGCCGCCGGCTCCCCACTGGATCGTGCCCTGCAGCGGCCGGGCCGGGAACTCCTGGGCGAAGCCGCCGCGGGCCAAGGACAGGGTGCCGAGCGCCGTGGCGCCCGCGAGCAGGTGACGTCGGTTCAGCCTCATGCTGGATCTCCTCGGACAGGGAAAACCTCGCGGCCCGTCCGGCCGGCGCGGGGGGATGGCCGGTGCTCGAGCAGCCGGTCGCGGGCCCGAAGACCGTGGAGGCATTCGCCGCAGCGGGCCGTCCGGCCTCGCCCCCGTTCATCCTCCCTCCGCCTCCCCGCGGCGCCGCCCGGAGCCGGCTGTCGCTCGCGACCTCGTTAGACCGTCCCCGGCCACGGCGGAAGTGAGGTTTCGACGGAAAACGATAACTCTCGGGTTATTCGCGACCCGCGGCCGATCCGACGGGTGCCCGCACACCGGCCGCCAGCCGGCGCAGGATCCCGGTGAAGAGCCCGACGATCGGCGCCGGCCGCTCGTCGGCTCGCATCGTCACGCCCACCGGGCCCGCGGTGAGCGCGGTGTCGAACGGCAGGGCCACGAACGTGCCCGCCGCGAGATCGACCGCCACGACGCCCTCGGAGATGATCCAAACCGCATCGGTGCGGGCGAGGAAGGCGCGGGCGAAGTCTGAGGAGACGGTCTCGATCCGCCTGACCGGCGCCGGCACCCGGTGCGCGAGGAGCCAGCGTTCGACCAAGGGCCGGGTGATGTCGCGTCGGCCCGGGATCAGGAGCGGGAAGCGGGCGATCGCGGCCGGCTCGACGGCCGCCTCGGCGAGCAACGGATGCTCCGGGCGGACCACGACGCTCATGCACTCGGAATAGAGCTGCTCGAAAGCCAGGCCCACCATGGCATCGGGGTCGGCGAGGCGACCCACGACCAGGTCGAGCTCGCGGCTCTTGAGCCGCTCGAGCAGGAAGCGGTTCGGACCGCTCACGAGATCGACGACGGCATCCGAGCGCGCTGCGAGGAGCTCCTGCACGGCGACCGGCACGAGCCGGGCGGCGACCGTCGGCAGGGCCCCCACCTTGAGAACCGTCTCGCGCAACAGCCCCGCCTGGGCGACGCTCTCGACCGCCTGCTGCAACGCCAGAAGGCCCGTGGCGGCGTGCTCCTGGAAGCGCTCGCCGGCGGCGGTCAGCACGAGCCCGCGGGGCGTCCGGGCGAAGAGCCGCGTCCGCAGCGCTTCCTCGAGCTCGCGGAGCGTCTTGGAGACGGCCGGCTGGGTGACGCGGAGCTGCTCGGCGGCGCGGCCCACCTGGCCGAAGCGGGCGACCTCGAGGAAGCACTGCAGGTGCCGGATCTTGATGCGCGGATCGAGCGCCGCCACCGTTCCACCTCCCGATATGACTTTGCGGTTATCGAAGAGGGAGCGTTTGTCAATGGTCGCGGGGGCCCGGCTCGGCTAGGCCTCCTGCGGCAGCGAAGGCGAGGGGCCGATGACCGTCGAGAGCGCCTACGAGCGCGGCACGAAGGTCCGCCGGGCGGTCCTGGGCGACGCCCATGTCGACCGGGCGATCGCCCGAACCACGAGGCTCGATGCCGACTTCCAGCGCTTCATCACCGAAAGCGCCTGGGGTAGCGTGTGGAGCCGGCCGGGCCTCTCGCGCCGCGAGCGCTCGATGCTCGTGATCGCGCTCATGGCGGCGCTCGGCCACGAGGAGGAGCTCGCCATGCATCTGCGGGCGACCCGCAACACGGGGGCGAGCCCGGCGGACATCGCCGAAACGCTCCTCGTGGTGGCGGTCTACGCGGGCGCGCCCGCAGCCAACACCGCCTTCCGCATCGCCAAGGAGGTTCTCGGCGCCGAGCCGGCGGTCGCCGCCCGCGCGGCCCCGGCGGGTACCAGCACGGGGGAGGTTTGAGCCATGGAGAACGCGCCACGGGCGTTTCGCCCGCGCGATCGGGCCCGGCACCCGGTCGCCTGGTTCCCGGACTACAAGACCTCGGTCTATCGCTCGCCGCGGCTGCCGCTCGTCTCGCTCTCGGCCACCCGGAGCGAGCTCACCGCCCCGCTCTTCGGCCAGGATCTGATCCGCGCCACCGACAACGACCTCTTGGTCAACGGCCGGGTCGACGGCGATCCGATCGGCCCCCGGATCATCCTTTTCGGCAAGGTGCTCGACGAGGACGGGCGGCCGGTCCCGAACGTCTTGATCGAGCTCTGGCAGGCCAATGCCGCCGGTCGCTACCGGCACGTCAACGACACCTACCTCGCGCCCATCGACCCGAACTTCTGGGGTGTAGGGCGCACGTTGAGCGAGCCCGACGGCTCATACCGCTTCCGCACCATCCGCCCGGGCCCCTATCCCTGGCGCAACCGGGTCAACGACTGGCGACCGGCCCACATCCACATCTCGCTCTGGGGCGCTTCCTTGTGCCAGCGATTGATCACCCAGATCTATTTCGAGGGCGATCCGCTCCTGCCGCTCTGCCCGATCTACACCAGCATCCCCGACCCGGCCGCCCGCGAGCGGCTCGTGGCCCGGCTCGACATGAGCGAGAGCCTGCCGCACGACACGCTCGCCTGGCGCTTCGACATCGTGCTGCGCGGCGCGCGCCAGACCTATTTCGAGAACCGCCGAGAGGGTGCCTGAGATGCTGCGCGAGATCCCGTCCCAGACCGCCGGTCCCTATGTCCACATCGGGCTGTTGCCGTCCGTGGCCGGCATTCCCTTCGAGCCCGAGCGCGACTGGGCGCGGATGATCCGTCCGGGCGTGCGCGGCGAGCGGATCCGCATCGAGGGGGTCGTCTTCGACGGCACGGGCTCGCCCGTGAAGGACGCCGTGCTGGAGATCTGGCAGCCCGACGCCTCGGGTCGCTTCCCCGGTCGTGACCCGGGGGCCGATCCGGCCTTTTCGGGCTTCGGCCGCGTCGCCGCCGATTTCGGGACCGGGCTCTTCGCTTTCGAAACGGTCAAGCCCGGCCGCGTGCCGACCGCCGAGGGGCGGCTGCAAGCACCACACGCGACGCTCTTGATCTTCGCCCGCGGCATCAACATCCATCTGCACACGCGGATCTATTTCGAGGACGAAGCGGCCGCCAACGCCGAGGATCCGGTGCTCGCGCTGATCGAGCAGGCCTGCCGCCGCGAGACCCTGCTCGCTCGTCGGGAGCTGCGCGAGGGGCTTCCGGTCTACCGCTTCGACGTCCACATCCAGGGACCGAACGAGACGGTGTTCTTCGATGTCTGAGCCCCGATCGACGCCCGAGCCGACACCCTGCATCGTCACGGTCGCGATCACGGGCTCCTTGCCGCGCAAGAAGGACAATCCGGCCGTCCCGATCACGGTCGCCGAGCAGATCGAATCGACCCACGAAGCCTTCGAGGCCGGGGCCACGCTCGTCCACTGCCATGTCCGCAACGAGGACGAGACGCCGACCTCGGACCCCGAGAAATTCGCGCGCCTGCTCGAAGGCATCCGCGAACACTGCCCGGGCATGATCGTCCAGTTCTCGACCGGCGGCCGCTCGGGCGTGGGGCGCGAGCGCGGCGGCATGCTGCCCTTGCGACCGGACATGGCCTCGCTCTCGACCGGGTCCTGCAACTTCCCGACCCGGGTCTACGAGAACAGCCCGGAGCTGATCGACTGGCTCGCCGCCGAGATGAAGCGCTACGGGGTCAAGCCCGAGATCGAGGTCTTCGACCTCTCGATGCTGTTCAAGGCTGTCGAGATGCAGAAGGAGGGCAAGATCGACGGCCCTCTGCACGTCCAGTTCGTGATGGGTGTGAAGAACGCGATGCCGGTCGATCGCGAGGTCTTCGAGTTCTACATCCGCACGCTGCGGCGCCTCGCCCCCGATGCGACCTGGACCGGGGCGGGGATCGGCAAGGACCAGATCACGCTCAATCGCTGGTCGCTCGAACTCGGCGGCCATTGCCGGACCGGCCTCGAGGACAATGTGCGGCTGGACCGGCACACGCTCGCACCCTCCAACGCCGCGCTCGTGCGCCGGGTGGTCGAGCTCTGCGCGGAATATGGCCGCCGTCCGGCCACCGTGGCCGAGGCGCGCGCGCTCCTACGCCTGCCGCCCTGGCCTTCCGCCCCGGCCCCGGGGTAACGCGCCATCGGCGATCAGCGGCTGCGAGCCGCCCAGGAGCTCGGCCGTGAAGGCGGCGCAGCCGGCGGGCGCCGCCGCGAGCGGCAGCAGGAAGCCGCGCCGGGTCTCGAGCAGCGTCGCGGGCGCGAACTCCACGCCCACATGCTCGATCCCGGGTGCCACCACGGCCCGCCGCGCCGTCCCGTCCGCGAAGCGACCTCGGGTCACACCGAAAGACGGCGGCTCGGGTGCGCTCGCGAGCCCCGCGACCCGGAACGCCTCGGCCGCGAGTCGGCCCTCCCGTGCACCCGCGGTCACGAACAGCTTGTGTGGCGTCTCGGCGGTCACGGCGGGGGAGAAGAGCGAGATCGCGACCACCGCCGCCACGTCCGGCTCGAGAGCGGCCGTGCGCGCGATCACCTCGCCGGCCATCGAATGACCCGACAGGGCGACCCGCCCGTCGCCCCGCCGGCTGGGCTCGGCGAGCACGGCCCGGGTCGCTGCCACGGGTCGTGGCCGGCGCCCCTCTCGACGCGCAAGAGATCGCCCTCGAACGACAGGGGAGGGCGGCCGTGGCCCGGGAAAGCGAAAGCGAGGGCCGAAAGCCCGGCCTTCGCGCCCTCGAGCGCGAGCGAGCGCATCGACACCGGTCGAGCCCGAGAAGCCGTGCGCGATCACGACGACGGGCCCCGCGGGCGCTCCTTCGGCTCGGAAGAGCTCGGCCGGGATCGCCCCGCCGACGACGACCGGTTCGCGTACGACGCCCCGGGCCGCCGCTTCGAGTCGCAGCAGCGCGAACACAATCGCACCGAGCGCCACGAACAGCCAGAGGAAATCGAGCGGGCGGAGACTCGGGCCCCCACGCCTCCGCCGCCCCGCCGCCTCAAGCCGCCCTGCACA
>DAIOUO010000014.1:10262-23468 GCA_036759485.1 Geminicoccaceae bacterium
CCTGCACACCGCACGGGCCCCGGCGATCGCTCGCCAGACCCGCTCCGGCGTGGCCGGCATGTCGATCGTCTCGATTGCGAGCGGGGCGAGCGCGTCGAGGAGCGCGTTGACGACCGCGGCCGTGGCCCCGGTGGCGCCCGATTCGCCCGCACCCTTCACCCCGAGCGGGTTGTGCTTGCAGGGCACGGTGTTGAAGGCGGTGGCGATCGGCGGCAGATCGGCCGCTCGCGGCAGGCGATAATCCAGGAGCGAGCCGGTCACGAGCTGGCCCTGCGCGTCGAACACCACGCGCTCCATGAGCGCCTGGCCGATGGCTTGCGCGACGCCGCCCTGCACCTGGCCCTCGACCACGAGCGGGTTGATCGGCGTGCCGACGTCGTGCACGCCCGCGAGCCGGTCGACGGTGGCCACACCCGTCTCCGGATCCACCTCGACCTCGCAGACGAAGACGCCGTTCGGGAAGGTGAAGTTGGGCGGATCGTAGAACGCGTTCTCTTCGATGCAGGGCTCGAGCTTGTCGAGCGGGTAATTGGCGGGGACGTGCGCGGCGAGCGCCATCTGCACCCAGCCCAGTGCCCGATCGGTCCCCTTCACTTCGAAGTTGCCGGCTTCGAAGACGATGTCCTCCTCGGCCGCCTCGAGGATATGAGCAGCGATCTTTCTGCCCTTCTCGATGACCTTGTCGGCCGCGAGCGCGAGTGCGCCGCCGCCGACCGCCATCGAGCGCGAACCATAGGTTCCCATGCCGAACGGCACGGATGCGGTGTCGCCGTGGACCACCTCGACCTGGTCGAGCGCGAGGCCGAACTTGTCGGCCACGACCTGGGCGAAGGTCGTCTCGTGCCCTTGGCCGTGGCTGTGCGCGCCGGTGTAGACGGTGACCGAGCCCGTGGGGTGGACGCGGATCTTGGCGGCTTCGAACAGCCCGGCACGGCACCCCAGAGCGGTCACGGCCCTGGAGGGGGCGGCACCGGAAGATTCGATCCAACAGGCGAGACCACGCCCGCGCAGCTTGCCGCGTTTCTCCGACTCTGCCCGGCGGGCCGGGAAGCCCGCCCAGTCGGCTTCGCGCAGCGCGAGCTCGAGGCCGCGGGCGAAGGCACCGCTGTCGTAGACCACGCCCACCGGGCTCGCGAAGGGGAAGGCGCTCTCGGGGATCAGGTTGCGCCTTCGGATCTCGGCCGGATCGAGGCCGGTCACGCGCGCGGCCCGGTCGATCACCCGCTCGAGCGCGTACATACATTCCGCCCGGCCCGCGCCGCGATAGGCGTCGACCGGCGGGGTGTGGGTGAAGGCTGCCTGGACCCGCACGAAGATTGCCGGTGTGCGGTATTGGCCCGAGAACACGAGCGCATAGAAGTAGGTCGGGATCGAGGGGGCGAAGGTCGAGAGATAGGCCCCCATGTTCGCGACCGTGTCGACCGAGAGCGCCAGGAACCGGCCGTCCGCGTCGAGTGCCAGCCGCGCTTTCGTCAGGTGATCGCGGGCGTGCGCGTCACACAAGAACGCTTCTGAACGCTCGGCGGTCCATTTGACGGGCCGGCCGACGAGCTTCGTCGCGAGCGTGCAGAGCGCTTCCTCGGGGTAGTGATAGATCTTCGAGCCGAAGCCGCCGCCCACGTCGGGGGCCACGATCCGCAGCTTGTGCTCGGGGATCTTGAGGACGAAGGCGCCCATCAAGAGCCGGATGACGTGCGGATTCTGGGTGGTGAGATGGACCGTCCAGGAATCCGCTGCGGGATCGTAAGCGGCGTTGCAGGCCCGCGTCTCGAGGGCGTTCGGGACGAGCCGGTTGTTGACGAGCTCGACCTCGGCGACCCGAGCGGCCGCGGCGAAGGCGGCCTCGACCGCGGCCCGGTCGCCGATCGTCCAATCGTAGCAGCGATTGTGGCCGATCGTCTCGTGCACGAGCGGTGCGCCCGGAGCGAGCGCCGCGACGGCATCCGTCACGGCCGGAAGAGGCTCCCAATCGATCCGCACCGCCTCGGCGGCGTCCCGCGCCTGGGCGAGGCTCTCGGCCACGACGAAGACGACGGGCTCGCCGACGTGCCGCACCACCTCCCCGGCCAGGATCGGGTGGGCCGGCTCGGCCATGGGCTCGCCGTCGGCTCCGGTGACCTGCCAGCCGCAGGGCAGGCCACCCACGCCCAAGGCCGCGACCTCGGCACCCGTGAGCAGGAGAAGCACACCCGGCATCGCGCGGGCCGCCTCGAGGTCGATGTCGCGGATCCCGGCGTGCGCGTAGGGCGAGCGGACGATCACCGCATAGGCCTGGTGCGGCAGGGTTATGTCGTCCGTGTAGCGACCGGTCCCGGACAGGAACCGGCGATCCTCCTTGCGCGGGATCGCGGCCCCCAGAAGCCGATCGGACATGGACGTGCCTCCCCGTTTCTGTTGGAGCGGGGGCGGCGGCCCGTGCCGCCGCCCCGCGGCCGGTCACCCGGTCCGACGCTCGCCCAGACGCCAGGCGAGCGGCAACAGTGCCATGGCGAGGGCGATCTTGAGCGCCTCGGCCGGCAGGAACGGCAGGACACCCGCCGTCCAGGCCTTCTCGAGCCCGATCAGCGAGGCGAGCCAACCGACGCCGAGGACGAAGATGACGAGATCGCCCAGGAGGAACATCGGCAGTGCGGTGACCACGCGGCGGTCGAGCCCCCGCTCGGCGAGCTTGCCGACGAGCCAAGCCGCCAGGACGAAGCCCAAGAGGTAGCCACCCGTGGGCCCCGTCATGTAGGCGAGCCCGCCACCCTTGGCGAAGACCGGCAGCCCGAGGGCGCCCTGCACGAGGTAGACGAGCACGGTCGCGGCGCCCAGTGTCGAACCGTAGGTGGCGCCGATCAGGAGCACGACGAAGGTCTGCATCGTCATCGGCACCGGCCAGAACGGCACCTGGACCTTGGCCGAGAGGGTCAAGAGCAGCGAACCCGCGACGATCAACACGATCGTGCGGGTCGCGGCGTTGCCGGCTTCGACGGGCCAGAGGCGGGCTGCGAGGGTTCCTGTCATCTCTTCGTCCTCTTCGATCGATCCCGGTCGCGGGGCGGAACGTGCGGGTCACGCGGCGAGATGCGCGCGGATCGCGTCCAGGAGCTTGCGGCGCTCGGCGCGCGCCCGCAACGCCTCGGCCATGTCGCACGGCACGAACCGGGTCGGCATGTGGGGCTGGAGCTGGCCGATCAGGTCCATGTCCGCCGAAATCACCGTTCCGAGCATCATGTAGCCGCCGCCCGAGACCGCGTCCCGGTGCAGCGCGATGGGCTCCGTGCCGCCCGGCACCTGGATCGAGCCGTAGGGATAGGCGGCATCGACGATGTTCGAGGGATCCGAGCCGGCACCGAAGGGCTGCTCGCGCGGCACGAAGGTCAAGGGCCGGCCACCGCGGAAGCGATAGCCGATCCGGTCGGCCTCGGGGGCGACCTTCCAGCTGTCTTCGAAGAAGCTCTGCTTCGCTTCTTCGGTGAGCCGGTGCCAATAGAGCCCGGGCATCACCCGAAGCCGTGCGGGCATCTCCGGCATCCGCCGCAGATGGTCGGGCACGCTGCGTCCCTCCTCGGCACCCGGACCGTTACCGAGCGGTAACAGGTCGCCCGCCTCGAGCTTGCGGCCCCTGAACCCGCCGAGCGCGCCGAGCGCGTAGGTCGAACGGGAGCCGAGCACGACCGGAACGTCGATCCCACCCGAAATCGCGATGTAGATGCGCGCCCCCTTCTTGAGGAAGTCGAAGGAGAGGACCTCGCCCTTCGCGATCCGGAACGAGGTCCAGAGCGGTCGTGCTCGGCCGTCGACCTTGGGCACGATCTCGGCCCCGGTCACGGCCACGGTCCGGGCATCCGAGAAACGCAGTTCGGGGCCCATGAACGGGCATTCGAGAAGGGCCGCGTCCTCCGGATTGCCGACCAGGAGATTGGCCGTTCGCGCCGCGAGCCGGTCCATCGCACCCGAGATCGGAATGCCGACATGGTAGTAGCCGGGTCGGCCGAGGTCCTGGACGGTGGTGGCGAGCCCGGGGCGGACGACCTCAAGCATGGAGGGCCTCCAAAAGCTTGCGGTTGGTGCCGTCGACGTCGCGCTCGAAAGCGTCGAGGTCGAAGGTGACCTCCGCCATCTTCGGCACGAAGCGGCCGGCTTCGACGTCTGCCTTGATCGAATCGTAGCCCTCGCGGTCGATCGGCTTCCAGACCAGGATGTCGCCCGGCCGGAACAGGCACATGAAGTCCTGGAGATAGGAGATCTTCTGCTGCGGATCGTAGATCGGCATCGGCGTGATGCCGAACATCTGATAGCCGCCGGCGCCGCGCACCGAATAGATGCAGGCGAAACAGCCGCCGAAGCCGATCGTCAGCGCGGGCGTGTCGGTCCGCGGCCGCAGATATTTGGGCACCTGGATCTGCCGCCTGCGCTCGACCATCTGGTAGAGGAAGGGTAGCCCGGCCACGAACCCCACCATCGAGACGAACCAGGGCGAGCCCGTGAAGGCTGCGAGGAACGCATCCACGCTCGGATAGTCGTTGATCCGGGCGGCGAACTCGATGTCGGTCGCGTCCGGGTCCTGGTGACGATCGCGGAACCGCATCAGGGTCTCGGTCGTCCAGGGATCGCGGAAATAGGCCGGGACCTCGAGGATGCGGGTGGCGATCCGGTGCGAGGCCTGCGCGCGCGCTTCGATCCGCTTGACCTCGGCCTCGATGTCGGCGGGTGCGATCACGTCCGGATCGAACTTGATCTGGAAGGAGGCGTTGGCCGGGCAGATCTCGGTCACACCTTCGATGTTCGCTTCCTTGATGGCGGTACAGACCGAGAGGCTCTTGAAGAAGGCCTCGAGCGACATCTCCTCGTCGATCTCGACGAAGAGATGTTCGTCGCCGCCGAAGGAATATCGCGATTCCGTCCTCGCCACCGCCACCTCCTTCACGCGAGCTTCTGCCGGTTCGATTGGAGCCAGGGCTCGAGCCAGTCCGTGTGCACGTCCCAATTCCGCACCTCGGGGGCGCGCACGAGCAACCGATGCAATCCGGCCGTGGTCGGGATCCCGCCGATCGCGAGTTCGGCGAGTGCGTGCTCGAGCCGGGCGAGCGCCTCCGCGCGGTCGCGGCCGCGAGTGATCAGCTTCACGAGGAGGGAGTCGTAGAAGGGCGGTACCTCGTAGCCGGCGAAGAGGGCCGCATCGATCCGCACGCCAGGCCCGCCCGGGAGCTCGAGGCTCGCGATGCGCCCGGGGTGGGGAGCGAAGTCGCGCGCCGGATCCTCGGCGTTGATCCGGACCTCGATCGCGTGCCCCCGCACGCCGACCTCCTCTTGACGGAAGGGGAGGGGAGCCCCACCCGCGATCTCGAGCATGGCCTTGACGAGGTCGATCCCGGTGATCTCCTCGGTGACCGGGTGCTCGACCTGGATGCGGGTGTTCATCTCGAGGAAGTAGAAGGCGCCGCTAGCCTCGTCGAACAGGAACTCGACGGTGCCGGCGCCCTTGTAGCGGACCCGCTCGGCGAGCCGGACGGCCGCCGCGCAGAGCTTCTCGCGGATCGCCGGGTCGAGGCGGACGGCCGGAGCCTCCTCCCAGACCTTCTGGCGGCGGCGCTGGAGCGAGCAGTCGCGCTCGAAGAGGTGGATCACCCGATGCCCGTCGCCCAGCACCTGGACCTCGACATGGCGGGCCCGCTCGATCCGCTTCTCGAGGTAGAGCCCGCCGTCGCCGAAGGCGGCCAGCGCTTCTGCCCGAGCCTGAGGCCAGAGCCGGGCGAGCTCGTCCCCATCGCGGGCGACCCGGATGCCGCGCCCGCCACCGCCGGCCGCGGCCTTGATCATCACCGGGAATCCCGTGCGCTCGAGGACCTCGCGTGCCTCCTCGAGCTCGTGGATGCGGCCGGCACTGCCGGGCACCGTGGGCACACCCGCTTCGGCCGCGAGCCTGCGGGCCTCGACCTTGTCGCCCATCGCCCGGATCGTGTCGCCCGTGGGCCCGACGAAGACGAGGCCCTCGACCTCGCAGGCATCGGCGAACTCGCCGTTCTCGGCCAGAAACCCGTAGCCGGGGTGGACGGCGTCCGCGCCGACCTTCTCGGCCGCCTCGATGATCGCGGGGATGGCGAGGTACGACTTCTTGGCGGGCGGCGGGCCGATCTCGACCGCCTCGTCGGCGAGCCGCACCGGCAGGGAGTCCCGGTCGGCCGCGGAATGGGCCTGGACCACGCGGATACCGAGCTCGCGCGCGGCGCGCTGGATCCTGAGCGCGATCTCGCTTCGATTGGCGATCAGGAGGGTGCGGATCGCCAAAGCCTCAGCCCTCGAGCTCGGCCAGCGGCTGGCCCGCCATCACCGCCTCCTCGTTTTCGACGAGAAAACGGACGAGCCTGCCCGCGACCTCGCTCTTGACCTCGTTGAAGCTCTTCATGACCTCGACCAGGCCCACCACGTCGCCTACCGCGACCGCATCGCCCTCGCCCTTGTAGGGCGGCTGGTCCGGGGCGGGTCGGCGATAGAAGGTTCCGGGCAGCGGCGAGAGAATTTCCTTTTTCGCCATGTCTGCTGTGCTCCTAGTGGGGTGAGCCGCCCGCCAGTGCCGCGAGCGCCTCGTGGACGGCCTTCGCGATCGCGACCGCGTTCGGCGTGTCGGAATGGACGCAGACCGTCTCGACCACGACCGGCACGTCCGTGCCGGCGGTCGTGCGCACGACACTCTCCTTCACGGCCCGGACGACCCGGGCCGCCGCCTCGTCCGGATCGATCGCCCGATGCTCGCGGGTGATCACGAGCCGGCCCGCCGCGTCGTAGTCGAGATCGGCGTAGAACTCGCGCAAGAGCCGAAGGCCCCGGGCGGGGTAGACCTTCTCGTGCTCGGTTCCGGCCATGCCGAGCACCGGGACGCCGAACACCGCGACCGCGTCGGCGATCGCCTGTGCCGTCTCGGGGTCGCGCGCGGCCATGCCGTAGAGCGCCCCGTGCGGTTTGACGTGGTGCAGCTCCATGCCCTCCGCACGAAGAAAGGCGGTGAGCGCCCCCACCTGGTAGAGGATGCAGTCGGCGAGCTCTTCGCGGCGCATGGCCATCGCCCGGCGGCCGAAGCCCTGCCGGTCGGGCAGCGAGGGGTGGGCGCCCACCTTGACGCCGTGGCGTTTGGCGAGCCGCACGGTCGCGTGCATGTGCTCGAAATCGGAGGCGTGGAAGCCGCAGGCGACGTTGGCGAGCTGGACCCAGGGCATGAGCCCGGTGTCGTCGCCCAGACGCCAGAGCCCGAAGCTCTCGCCCATGTCGCAGTTGATCGGGATCACGGCTGCGTTCCTCGAGCGCGCAGGCTCGCCATCAACCGCAGCCGGAGCTGATCGGCGATCACGGCGAGGATCAGGAGGAGGCCCAGCACCACCGTCTGGAGATAGGACTCGATTCGGGCGAGGTTCATCCCGTTCTGGACCAGCACGATGAAGAGCGCCCCCAACACGACGTTTTCGACCCGGCCGACCCCGCCCCGCAGCGACACGCCGGCGATCACACAAGCGGCGATCGATTCGAGCGGCATGGAGGCCCCGATATTGGCCTCGCCGGTATCGAGCCGGGCAGTCAGGAGGAGCCCGCCGATCGAGGCCAGGAAGGCGCAGAGGACGTAGGTCGTGAGCAGGACGCGGCGGGTGTCGATGCCCGAGAGCCGTGCCGCCTTCAAATTGCCGCCGACCGCATAGAACGAGCGGCCGAGCCGGGTGCGGTAGACCAACAGGAGCATCGCGAGGACGAGGAGGGCCGCGACCAGGATCGGCGCCGGCACGCCGGCGAGCTCGCCGAACCCGAAGACCTCGCCGAACTCTCGGGGCATGCCGTACACCGGCACGCCACCCGTGAGATAGAGCGCGATGCCGAAGCCGACCGAGGCCATGCCGAGCGTCATGATGAAGGGCGAGACACCGAAGAGCGCCACACCGAGCCCGTTCGCCACCCCGATCGCGGTGCCGGCAGCCAGGCCCGCGAGCCCGCCCAGAGCGATCGCGAGCCAGGGGAGATCGGGAAAGACGCCGTAGGCCGCGGCCATCGCCGAGGCGCCGACGACGGAGGTGAGCGCCAGGATCGTGCCGACCGAGAGATCGAAGCCGCCCGTGAGAAGCGCGAGCATCTGACCGAGCGAGACGATCAAGAGATAGACCGCCTGGCGCACCACGTTGGTGAGGTTGCGCAGCGTGAGGAAGTTCTCGGAGAGCGAGGCGAAAACCAGGACCGCGACGAGCAACAGGAAGGGCAGCACGCCCAGGCGCACGAACAGACGCACCAGCAGGAGCCGCAGCCCCGCGGCCGGGCGCGGCGCGTCGAGCGGAGCCGCGCGCTCGGTCTCGATCATGCCGCCTCGCGCTCGAAGAAATGCTGCAGCACCGCCTCCTCGCCGATCGCCGCACCCTCGAGCTCGGCCCGGATCCGGCCGCGATGGAAGACCAGGACGCGATGCGAGAGGTGCAGGATCTCGGGCAGATCGGACGAGACGAGCAGGATCGCGGTTCCCTTCTCGGCGAGCTCGACGATCAGCCGGTAGAGCGAAGCCCGGGTCGCCATGTCGACACCCACGGTCGGCTCGTCGAGCATCAAGAGCCGCACCGGCCGCGCGAGCGCTCGGGCGAAGAGTACCTTCTGTTGGTTGCCACCGGAGAACAGCTCGACCGCGCGTTCCGGCTGGGCCGGCCGGAGCTCGATCCGGCGGGCGAGCTCGTGCGCGAGCCGCGCCTCCTTGAGCCGGCCGAGCCAGGGGCCGGGGCCGAGCTCGGGCCGGTCGAGGACGGCCATGGTCATGTTCTCGCGTGCGGGCCGCACCATCGCGAGCCCCTCCTCGCGCCGGTCGGGCGGCAGGTAGAGGACACCGCGCGCGAGCATCGCGGCGGGCGAGGGGGTCTCGACCGGCACCCCGTCGAGCAGCACTCGGCCCGAGGCGAGCGGCTCGATGCCGAAGATCGCGCGTGCGGCCTCCGACTTGCCGGAACCCACGAGCCCCGCGAGGCCCAGGATCTCGCCCGCGTGCAAGGCGAAGCTCGCACCGACCACGCTGCCGGAGCCGGTGGTCAGCTCCTCCACCCGGAGGACCGGCGGGCCGCAGGGAACCGGCGGGATCGCCGGGAAGATCTGCTCGATCGCCCGCCCGGTCATGAGCCGCACGAGCTCGTCCTCGCTCGTCGTGGCCGGCACGGTCCCGATCTTCCGGCCGTCGCGCAGCACCGTGACCCGATCGCCGATCCGCCGGATCTCGCCCATCCGATGGGTGATGTAGAGGATGCCCACGCCCCGGGCCTTGAGCTGATCGACCAGCGCGAGGAGCCGGTGCGCCTCCCGCTCGGTCAAGGACGCCGTGGGCTCGTCGAGCACGAGCACCTCGGGAGCCGTGCGGAAGGCTTTCGCGATCTCCACCATCTGCTGCTCGGCTCGGGCGAGACCCTCCACGCGGGCGTCGGGGTCCAGAGAGAAGCCGAGCCGGTCGAGGAGCTCGCGGGCGATCCGCCGCGCCGCTGCGACATCCAGCAGGAAGCCCTGCCGCGGCTCGTCGCCGAGGACGATGTTCTCGGCGACGGTGAGCTGCGGGACGAGCGAGAATTCCTGGAACACCGCGGAGACGCCGGCGGTGCGCGCCTCGTGTACCGAGGCGAAGCGGACGGGTGCGCCGGCGAGCCGGATCTCCCCAGCATCCGGCGTCTGCACGCCCGCTACGAGCGAGATCAACGTGGATTTGCCCGCGCCGTTCTCGCCGAACAGCACGTGCGCCTCGCCCGCGCGGAGCTCGAGGTCGACCCGGTCGAGGGCGAGAACCCCCGGGTAGGACTTCGAGACCCCGCGCAGCTCCAGGAGCGGCGGCTGGCTCACGCCCGTCGATCCGGTGCCGTGGCGCATCCCCTACCGCTTCAGGGAACTTTGAAGGTCGGCTTGAAGTTCGCCGGCGCCAGTGTCGAGGTGGTATCGAAAGTCTTGATGTTGTCCGTGGTCACGACGAACAGCGCCGGACCCACGTGCTTGAGATAGTCCTTGCCCTCGAGGATACGAATCGCCTGGTCGACCGCGATCCGCCCCTGGATCACCGGCGAATCGGTCGGGGCGGCCAGGATCTGACCGCGGCGGATACCCTGATCGACGCCCGGGGTGTAATAATAAGAGACGATCTTGACCTTGTCCTGCAGCCCGCGCGCGCGGAGGATCGGGATCGCCGCCTCGGCCGTGACCGCGGTGCCGACGACATAGGCGATGTCCGGGTGCGCCTCGAGCGTGTCCTCGACGAGCTTGGATTGGACCTCCTTGCCGGTGTCGCCGTACTTGGTCTCGACCACCTCGATCGCCGAGCCCTTGATCGCCTCGAGGAAGCCCTTGTTGCCCGCCTCGACCCAGCCGGCACCCGCCGGACCCGGGAACCACGCCACCTTCACCTTGGGGCTCCCGGCCGGATGCCGGCTCTTCAGGAACTCGCCTGCCTTGGCTCCCATCTCGCCGAACGAGACGAGCGACTTGGCCGAGAGCTCCGGTGAGCTCATCCCGTTGATGACGTCGATCACCGGGACGTTCTTCTTGCGGATCTCGGCCACGAGATTGTTGAGGCCGTCGTAGGAGATCGCACCGATGATCACGGCGTCGGCGCCGCCCGCCGCGCAGTTCTCGATCTGGGCGATCTGCTTGGCGAGCTCGGTGTAGCCACCGACCTCGACGAGCTGGAGGCCGACCCCCTGTCGGCGCGCTTCCTCGACCACGCCGTAATCGACCGCGAGCCAATAGGCGTCCTTCATGTGTGGGAAGGAGACACACAGGTTCCACGCCTTCGACGCCTTGGGCAGCGGGACGTAATCGACCGTTTTCCTGGAGCTCGCCATGTCGAAGGGCGGATCCCAGACCTCCACCTTGTAGGGGGATCAGTCGGTCGCCCGGGCCTCGGCGGAAAGGCCGAGCGCCACGAGGGCGAGCGCCGCCGCGCCCGCGCGCAGAGCGTTGCGCCGCATGTCCGTTCTCCCTCCCTCGATATCGGACCACCGGAGCGGCACCGACGGTTTCGTTCTCCGTCGTGCACTCTTGCCGAGCAGGGTCCGTTTGTGAAACGAAAAGTGCCGAGGAGCCTTTTCGCTTTTTCCGAACGACATGTCTTCGAACCTCACCCTGCGCCAGGTCCGCGCCTTCCTCGCCGTCGCCGCCGCCGGGCGGGTCTCCCGCGCCGCCTCGGAGCTCGCCCTTTCGCCTTCGGCGGTGAGCGAGGCGATCGGCGAGCTCGGGACGCTCCTGGGCCACCGGCTCTTCGAGCGGACCGCCCGCGGCATGCGGCTCACGGCCGAGGGCGGTCGCTTCGTCGAGCACGCGCGCAACATCGTGGCGGCGGTCGACGGAGCCTTGCGCGCCCGCCTGGCCCCCAAGGACGACGTCGAGGGCAAGGTGCGGGTCGGCGTCACCTACACGGTCGCCGGCTACTTCCTGCCGGCCCATCTCGCCCGTTTCGCCCGTCTCTTCCCGCGGGTCGAGGTCGAGCTCGTCGAAGCGCCGCGCGGCGAGATCGAGCGTCGACTAGGCGAGGGTGAATTCGAGCTCGCGGTGCTCTTGACCTCGAACCTGGTCGACCGCGCCCGGCTCGTCCACGAGACGCTGATCCGCTCGCGCCGGCGGCTCTGGCTGCCGACCGGCCACCGCCTGGCGGCGCTTTCGACCGTGCCGCTCGAGGAGATCGCCAAGGAGCGCTACGTCATGCTCACGGTCGACGAGGCCGAGCTCACCGCGCGGCGCTATTGGGCGCGCACGCCGTGGATGCCGAACACCGTCTTCCGTACGAGCTCGGTCGAGGCGGTCCGCAGCATGGTCGCGGCCGGGATGGGGGTCACCGTCCTCTCCGACATGGTCTTCCGACCCTGGTCGCTCGAGGGGCTGCGGCTCGAGACCCGCGACGTGGCCGAGCCCGTGCCCACCATGGACGTCGGGCTCGTCTGGCGGCGCGGCGCCGAGCTCGGCCCGGCCGCCCGGGCGCTCCGCGACTTCCTGGGCTACACCTTCAACGCCGCCGGGCAGAGCCTCGCCGGCTGAGCGGGTCGGCGGCGGCCGGGTCCGGCCGCCGCTCTTTGGGCCCCGGCCGCAGCCCGTAGGGCTCGACCAGCCGCCGGATCCGATCGGGAACCACGTCCTTCATCCGCGCACGGGCCGACCGGCGCGGGTGGGCGACCGCCTCGAACGCCTTCGTCTCGACCCGGGCGCGCGCGAATTCGAGGCCCTCGGAGCCGAACCGGCGCTGCATCCGCGCGGCGATCGGCCGCAGCCGGTCCGGCATCCCGCGAAGCGGCCGGCCGCCGCCGCGCGGGCGAGGTTCGCGGCAGGGGCTCGCACGGGCCCCGCGCGTCGGCCTCGCCTCTCGGGCTCGTCGATCATGAGCTCGTCGCGCAAGAGACGCGACGGCTCCTCGCCGCGTTCGTCGCGGTCCGCGATCCACTGCCGGCCCGAACCGCCCGTCTAGCCGTCCGTGACGTCCGCGAGCACGTCGCTCCAGTCGGCGCAGGTCCGGCCGGTGAGCGGAAAGAAGTCGGCCGTCGGCCCGGCGAGCGGCGGTTCGAGGAAGGGCACCGGGCGCACGCGGCGGTCGGCGTCGCGCGGCTCGACGCGACGGTGGGCGCGGAACTCGAGACGGCTGGTCGTCTCCGGATGCGAATCGAAGAGCGCCAGGAACTCCCCGAACCGCTCGGTCGTCGAGTGGTCCGAACAGGGTGCGCCCGCGACCCGCAGTCTCTCGAGCCCGAGTTCGGCCTCGATCGTCGGGAGCGCGTGCCGCTTGCAGGGGACGCCGATCGGGGCGAGCCGGCGGAGGCCGGCTTCGATCGCGGGCTCGAGAAGGGCGACAGTGGGCGCGTATCCCGTCCCCATACCGCGGCTATGGGCCGTGTCTTCGGGCCGCACGGCGACGACCGCCTGTGGCCGCCAGGGATCGCCCGGGGCGGGAGGGAGCGCGAGCACGGCCCGGACGAGCCCCGTCTCGAACCGACGTTCGCCGATCCGGGCGGTAATCCCGCTCCACTGCGTCCCCGGCCGAGGCTCGTGCAGGCTCTCCCGGAAAATCCGTCGGAAGGGGCCGAAGCGGAGCTCGTTCGGGCGGTTCGGATCGCGCGCCCGGCCGGGCACCACGGTCTCGGCGACCGGGTAGTCGGAGGTGACGAGCCGGTAGGCCCGGCGGCAGGCTTTCGCGGCGCCGGCGCACCGAGCGCCGGTCCCCGGAGGGTCGGCGGCAGCGCGGCCCTCCCT